>JANMBA010000470.1:0-7009 GCA_031360105.1 Novosphingobium sp. | reverse complement strand
GGCATGCAACCCGGCGACTTTGTCGGCGAGCAGTGACGGCAAATAGCGTGGGCGCGGATCGCCATCGACGCGCGGCAACAACGTGGCGGTGCCAGTAGCTGCCTGGATCACGTCGTCATAGGCTTGCAAATCGGCATAGGGTCCGTCCTGTCCGAACCCGACACAATGGACGTAAATAAGGCGCGGATAGCGCGCGCTTAGCGCCGCATAGTCCAGCCCCAGCCGTTCCAGCGCCTTGCCGCGAATATTGACCACAAACACGTCAGCCTCAGCCAGCAATTCGTGCACAACCGCCAGATCGTCCGTCGTTTTGAGATCGAGCGCAATCGAGCGCTTGCCGCGGTTGAGCGCCATAAAGCCGGGGGCCATATTGGGCGAAGCCGGGGCCTTGCCCGACCAGCGCAAGGCGTCGCCCACTCCGGGGCTCTCGACCTTGATGACTTCGGCCCCAAGATCGGCCAGGATCTGGGTGCAATAAGGGCCGAACACCACACTGGTCAGATCGACCACCTTGACTCCGCCAAGCATCTAATCGTTCACCCTTTGTAAAGCCCGTCGAGCCGCGCGCTATAGCGGTCTTTCAATTTGTGACGGCGGATTTTGAGACTGGGGGTCATCTCTTCGTTCTCGATGCTGAAAGCTTCATCGGCAAACGCGAACTGGCGAACCTTTTCGACCACTGACAAATCCTGATTGACCCGATCGACCGCGCTGCGGAAGGCGGGCAAGCCTTGCAGCGCTTTCAGATCAAACTTTTCGCCATTGGCGCGCGCCCAATCGAGAGCCCATTCGGCATCGGGCACGACCAGTCCGACAATATGCGGCTTGCGGTCACCATAGACCATCGCCTGAGCAATCTCGTTCTGCAGCGTCAACATCCCCTCGATCTTCTGCGGTGAGACATTGTCGCCTTTGTCGTTGATGATCATGTCCTTCTTGCGATCAGTGATCAGCAACCTGCCCTTATCATCAAGGTGGCCGATATCACCGGTATGCAGCCACGCCCCCTGGTCCGGCTCCGCCGGGTCTGGGATCAGCGCCTTGGCGGTTTCGTCGGGGTTCTGCCAATAGCCGTGCATCACCAGCTCGCCGCGCACCAGAATCTCGCCGTCGGCGGCGATCTTCAGCTCGACACCGGCCATTGGCGGGCCAACCGTATCCATTTTAATCCCGGCGCGCGGACGGTTGCAGGCGATGACCGGCCCGGCTTCGGTCTGACCGTAGCCTTGCAGCACCGTGAGCCCCATCGCGTCGAAGAACACTCCGATGTCGGGATTTAGCGGTGCGCCGCCCGAAACCATCGCTTTAAGCCGGCCGCCGAACTTGGCGCGAATCTTGGGGCGGAGGGCTTTTTCGATCAGCAGATCGATCGGCTTGTCGCGCAGTCGGCGCTTGCCCGCCGCTTTCAGCGTGCCGATCGCCAGCGCCCTGTCCATCAGATAATTGGGCAGCTTACCCTGCTTCTCGATCTGCTTGATGATCCGCGCGCGGAGCACTTCGAACAGCCGGGGCACCACCACCATCACGGTCGGGCGCACCTCTTCGATATTCGCGGCGAGCTTTTCGAGCCCTTCGGAATAATAAATCTGTGCGCCCACCCCGACCGGCAGCATTTGCCCGCCGGTGTGTTCGTAAGCATGGCTGAGCGGCAGGAACGACAAGAACGTCTCGTCATCGCCCATGCCGAAATCATCGGACAGGATTTGCGCCGCGCCTGCGACATTGCACAGCAGCGCGCCGTGATGCTGGAGAACGCCGCGCGGGCTGCCGCCGGTGCCGCTGGTGTAAATAATGCAGGCAGTGTCTTGGCGAGAAATGGAGGCGATCCGCGCTTCGACCGCTGCCCGCGCTGGAGCCGCAGCGCCTTCAATCAGCGCGGTCCAGTCATGGTATTCAAAATTGCTGGCCTGCGCGATCCGCAGCGGCTCGATCCCGATTACGTGGCGCGCTGTGCCCGATCGGATCACCGCCGGCAGCAGCGGCTTGGCCAGTTTTTCATTGGCGACGATCACCGCCGCTGCGCCCGAATTATCCAGCACATGCAAGTGATCACGCTCGGTATTGGTAACATAGGCCGGCACGGTGATGCAGCCTGCCGCCATGATGGCAAAATCGGCAATACACCATTCTGGCCGGTTTTCCGCAACCAGCAGCACCCGGTCACCCGGCTTGAGGCCCAGCCCGATTAACGACTGCGCGAGCACGCAGACCTGCCGGGTGACTTCGGCCCAGCTAAGCGGGTGCCACTTGCCGTCGTGCTTGGCCCACAGGAACGGCGCATCACCGCGCTCGTCGGCGCGGCGCAGCAACAGTGCGACCAGATTGCTGGTTTTCGGCAGATCCGAAATATCTGTCACGCTTCGCGCCCCTTTTTTCGCAACGCATCCTGGCCCGGCCTCAGCCTAAGACGGCTTGGCAGAGGCGGCAAGCACTTCGCGGTGCCTACTCGCTCAGCGCCACGCCCTCGCTGCGCGGATCGGCCCCGCCCAGCAATTGCCCACCGGCCACCCCAATCGCGTTGCCCTTGAGCGGCAAGGCGCGCGACTGGACACTGGCATGGCCCAGCGCGATCAAGGCCGGCACCATCGTTTCAAGGCTGCTGCCTTGCTCGACGAAAACGGTATCGATCCCGGGCGCAAAGATCACGGGTAAGGCCAGCGCTTGCTGCGGTGACAAGCCCCAATCGAGCACCCCGATGATGGTGCGGATCACCTGCGCCGGGATTGTTGCACCGCCCGCAGCCCCGACCACCAACAGCAATTTGCCGTCCGCGCCGAACACCAGCGTCGGCGACATCGAGCTGCGCGGACGCTTGCCGCCTTCGACCCGGTTGGCGACCATCTGCCCGTCCAGCTCGGGCTGCATGTCAAAATCGGTCAGTTCGTTGTTGAGGTAATAGCCGCCCGCCATCAGACCCGATCCGAACCCGCTTTCGATGGTGGAGGTGTAGGTCACCGCGTTGCCATCGTGGTCGATCACCGCAATGTGCGACGTGCCGTGTTCTTCGGCCAGCGGGGCGT
This sequence comes from Novosphingobium sp., assembly GCA_031360105.1. Lineage (GTDB taxonomy): Bacteria > Pseudomonadota > Alphaproteobacteria > Sphingomonadales > Sphingomonadaceae > Novosphingobium. The sequence goes on along the minus strand of JANMBA010000470.1, from coordinate 3,989 downwards.
CGGCGCGGCTCAGTCCGGCGGCCCCCGGCGGCACCCCGGCGCTGACTTGCGACATGGTCTTAGCGGGATCGATCAAGGCCGAACGGGCGGCGAGGTATTGCCGGTCAATCATCCCGGCGACCGGAACCGCCACGAAATCGGCATCGGCGGCATAGCGCCCGCGATCGGCATAAGCGAGCCGCTGGCTTTCGGCGATCAGATGCCAGGCGGTGGGCGAAGTCTGTCCCAGCGCGCGCAAATCAAACCGTTCGAGTTGCCCCAACGTGGCCAGCACGGTGGTAGCGCCCGAGCTGGGCGGGCCCATCCCGCAGATCCGATATTGGCGATAGACGGCGCAAACCGGGGTACGTTCCTTGGCCTGATAGGCCGCCAGATCGCCGGTGGTCAGCGGTGCAGGGTTGCGCGGCGCAGTCGTCACGCGGGCAACAATCGCGCGGGCATTGCCGCCACTGTAGAACGCCTTGGGTCCTAGCCGCGCGATCATCGTCAGCGTCGCCGCCAGCTCCGGGTTTTTGACCAAAGTACCGACCGGCAGCGGTTGGCCATCAGCGCCATAATATAGCGCGCGGCCGGCCGGCGTGAAGGCGGCGGTCGCGCTGCCGGCTTTGAGCGCACCATAAAATCGCGGGGTTATTTCAAAGCCGTCCTGCGCCAGTTTGATCGCCGGAGCGAACAGCGCAGCCCACGGCAAGTGGCCGTGCAGGCTGTGCGCCTTGGCGGCCAGCGCGACATTGCCCGGCACCCCGACGCTGGTTCCGCCGGGCACCGCATCGCCAAAGCTCATCGCTTTGCCGTCCTTGTAGAACCACCTGGGATGCGCGGCGGCCGGAGCCTTTTCGCGCCCGTCAATCGTCTCGACCGCGCCGCGCGGATCGGTTTCAACATAGAGCCCGCCGCCGCCGATACCCGAACTTTGCGGCTCGACCACGGTCAAGGCCAGCATGGTGGCGATCGCCGCGTCAGTGGCGCTGCCGCCTTGGCGCAGCATCTGCACCCCGGCCCCGGCCGCGCGCGGATCGGCGGCGCTGACCATGCCTTTGGCAAATGTTTGCGCCGAAGGGGGCGGGGCCGAGGCGGTTTGCTGGGCGGTGGTGCAGCTGACCAGTGCCAGCGGAGCGAACAAGAGCGTGAAATGACGGGTCAACATCCGGCCTTGCTATGCGCTTCCCACCGCTTCCGCAATGCTGGCAAAGCCATCGCGCTGCATCAGCCGTTCCAGTCCGCGGGTGATCGTGCGCGCAATCCCCGGCCCGTGGTAAACCATTGCCGAATAGAGCTGGACCAAGCTCGCCCCGGCACGGATGCGGGCCCAGGCATCATCGGCGCTGGCAATCCCGCCCACCCCGATCAAGGGGATCGCACCGCCAGTGGCGCTGCGGAAATCTCGCAAGCGCTGCTGGGCCAGATCGCGCAGCGGCGCGCCTGACAGTCCGCCTGTCTCGCTAGCGTGGCGCGATTTGAGTGCCGGGCGCGAAATGGTGGTGTTCGAGACGATCAGTGCGCCCAGACCTTGATCGAGCGCGATCCGGGCGATGTTGTCGATCTCGGCCGCTGCAAGATCGGGTGCAACCTTCAAGAATACCGGCGGGCCGATCGGTCCGCGCGCGCTGAGCACTGCATCGATCAGTTCCGCGAGAGCGCCTTCGTCCTGCAGCGCCCGCAGGCCCGGAGTATTTGGGCTGGAAACATTGATCGCCAGATAGCTCGCCAGCGGGGCCATCAGCCGCACCATGGTGGCATAGTCGGCGATCCGGTCGGCCGAATCCTTGTTAGCCCCCAGGTTGATCCCGACGATCCCGGGCCGCCCCAACCGCGCTGATAATCGCGCGATCGCCGCCTCTGCGCCGTGGTTGTTGAACCCCATCCGGTTGATCACCGCTTGGTCTTCGATCAGCCGGAACAGCCGCGGGCGCGGGTTCCCGGCCTGCGCCAACGGGGTGATCGAGCCGATTTCGGAAAACCCGAAGCCCAGCCGCAGCAGCGCATCGGGCACTTCGCCATCTTTGTCGTATCCCGCCGCCATGCCCAGCGGATTGGCAAAGCGCAGCCCGGCCACTTCGCTCGCCAGCGGGCCAGCAGTCGGTGTTGCCGCGCGCAGCGGAACGGCTTTGAGCCCGGCCAGCGATAACTGGTGCGCGCGCTCAGCATCGAGCAGGAACAGCGCAGGGCGAAGCAGCGAATAGACCATCGTGCGCCTATGGCAGGGCGGTGCGAATCTGTCGATTCGCTCAGGCCATGCCAAAAAATCCGGACTAACCGCACTGCAATCGAAATAACTCCGGAATTGAGCCAATTGCGCTGGCAAAGCTGGCGCGTTCCTACAATTCGTTTGGCCGATAGACTCCTATCAAGCTCGTGCGACCCGAAGAACCCGCTGCTCAGGCTACGGGTTCTTAACTTACAAGCGGCTTTCCGGCATTGGCCGGGAGGCCGCTTTTTTTCGCAATCCGGGGCACCGCACCGCATTGTCAAACGCCGTGCTTGCGCCTATCCGCCAAATCAGAACGAATCAGTCCGATTTGGGATTTGCTGCAATGCGCCTGTCCAACATGGCCGACTACGCCGTTGTCACGATGAGCGCCGCCGCGCGTCATTGCGGCTCTGCGCAGGTATCGGCGGCGCAATTGGCGCTCGAAACCGGGCTGCCGGTGCCGACCGTGCAGAAGCTGGTCAGTCGGCTCACGGCGGCGGGCCTGCTGCGATCGGCGCGCGGGATGGGCGGCGGGCTCAAACTGGCGCGCCCGGCGGCAGCGATCACTTTGGCCGATATTATCGAAGCGGTCGAAGGCCCGATCGCGCTTACACCTTGTGTAGAAACTGGCCGCCACGATTGCGGATTGGAAAGCGCCTGCGCCGTCCGCCCGCACTGGGGTGTGGTCAACGCCGCTCTGCGCGGGGCGTTGGCGGGGGTGCCGTTGACGCAACTTGCGGAGATCGCAGCATGACCGAAGGTATCGCCCTCAAGGATCAGGCCGCGCACGATGCTGCGGCCAAGGCGGCCGATTACGAGCACGGCTGGTCGGCGGATATCGAAACCGATTTCGCGCCCAAGGGGCTGAACGAAGATACCGTGCGGTTCATCAGCGCCAAGAAGAATGAGCCCGAGTGGATGCTCGATTGGCGGCTCAAGGCGTTCCGCCACTGGCAGACCATGCCGATGCCCGATTGGGCCAAACTGAACATCGCGCCAATCGATTATCAGGACGCCTACTACTACGCCGCGCCCAAGGCCAAGCCGAAGCTGGGCAGCCTTGACGAGGTTGATCCCGAGATCCTGCGGATTTACGCAAAGCTGGGCATTCCGCTGGAGGAGCAGAAAGTGCTGGCGGGCGTCGAGGGCGCGCGTAAAGTTGCGGTCGATGCGGTGTTTGACAGCGTCTCGGTTGCCACCACGTTCCGCGCGGAACTGGAACGCGCGGGCGTTATTTTCCGCTCAATCTCGGAGGCGATCCGCGATTTTCCCGATCAGGTCCGCCAGTGGCTCGGCAAGATCGTACCGATGCAGGATAACTTCTTCTCAGCGCTCAACTGTGCGGTGTTTTCGGACGGGACGTTTGTGTATATCCCCGCAGGCGTGCGCTGCCCGATGGAGCTATCGACCTATTTCCGGATCAACGCCGAAAACACCGGGCAATTCGAACGCACGCTGATCATCGCCGAGAAGGGCAGCTACGTCAGCTACCTCGAAGGCTGCACCGCGCCGATGCGCGATGAGAACCAGCTCCACGCCGCGGTGGTCGAACTGGTCGCGATGGATGATGCCGAGATCAAGTACAGCACCGTGCAGAACTGGTACCCCGGCGATGCCCAAGGCAAGGGCGGGATTTACAACTTCGTGACCAAGCGCGCGCTGTGCCAGGGCAAGCGCAGCAAGGTCAGCTGGACCCAGGTCGAGACTGGCTCTGCGGTGACGTGGAAATATCCCAGCTGCGTGCTCAACGGCGAAGACAGCGTGGGCGAGTTTTACTCGGTCGCGGTGACCAACAATT
>JANMBA010000455.1:0-8779 GCA_031360105.1 Novosphingobium sp. | reverse complement strand
CGAAGCCGTAGTACTGGTGCGCGAAAAACACGTGACCGCTCATCTCGCCCGCCAGCGGCGCGCCAGTCTCCTTCATTTTGGATTTAATCAGGCTGTGTCCGGTTTTCCACATAACCGGCTGTCCACCAAGTTTGGCGACGTGCTCGAATAGAGCCTTCGAAGCCTTCACATCCGCGATAATCGTGGCTCCGGGCTCCATCCTGAGGAGGTCTTCGGCGTAAATCATGAGCAGCTGGTCGCCCCAGATCACCCGGCCCTGGCCATCGATCGCGCCAATCCGGTCGCCGTCGCCGTCAAAGGCGATACCAAAATCGAGGTGCTTGTCGGCGACCAGCGCCTTCAGATCGGCCAGATTCTTTTCTTCAGTGGGATCCGGATGATGGTTCGGAAAATTCCCGTCAACTTCAGTGAAGAGGGTATAATGACGGCCAGGCAGGTGTTTGACGAGCAGTTCGAGCGCGGGGCCGGCCGCGCCGTTGCCGGCGTCCCAGCCGATCGCCAGATCAGCGAGGCTGGCGGGATCGATCCCGGCCAAGCCGTCGACCAGCCGGGCGACATACTCCCCGAGGATCTCGCGCGATTGATGGCTGCCGCTGCCACTGGCCCAGGCGCCCTGCGCCGCGATCCGCCCGAGCTGCTGGATGTCCTGCCCGAAAAACGGCCTGCCCCGAAATACCAGCTTGAAGCCATTATAATTGGCGGGATTGTGGCTGCCAGTTATCTGAATGCCGCCCTGCACATCTTCCATTGATGCTTCGGCATAATAGAGCATCGGGGTTGGCCCCATCCCGACCCGCACGGCATCCAGCCCGGCTTCGTTGATCCCCTTGACCACCGCCGCTTCGAGCATCGGCGAGCTGATCCGGCCATCATAGCCGACCGCCACGCACCTGCCGCCATCCGCGCCCAGCAACGTCGCAAACCCGCGCCCGATGGCATAAGCATCAGCTTCAACCAGCGTTTCGCCAATGATCCCGCGGATATCATATTCGCGCAGCACGGTGGAATCGAAGTGATGGGTCATGGGGTTCCTGTCTCGGTTCGATCAATCCGCGCGAGCAGCACATCGCGCGCAGCTGTGGCGGCGTGCACCGCTTCATTGGTGCCGCCGCGATCCGGATGGACCCGGACGAGCAAGCGGCGGTGCGCCTCTGCTATGTCGGTGCGCGAAGCGCTGCGATCAACCCCTAACAGGCTGCGGGCCAAGGCTTCTTTTTGCGAGCGTTCGGATTTGTGGAGCAGCTGCCACGGCCATTGTCCGCTCGCCCACTTGCAGGCGGCGCAAGCAAACAGGGCAAGAACCAGCAGCTTGCTCATCGCGCGATCAGAACGCTGCGGCCAGCGTCAGCTCGGGCGCACGGCTGGCAGGCAGCGGTAGCCGCAGCGCCGCGAGCAGCGCGCGCAGTTCCTGCCGGGCGACCAGATGGCTGGTCCCCAGTTCGCCCAGCTGCCCTTTGTCGAGCAGGGTCAGCCCGGAGGGAAACAGTTCGCGGTAGATCACTCGTTCCGACAGTCCGCTGGCGATCCTGAAGCCAACCCGCTTGGAAAGTTCGGTCAGCGCCTGATCCAGCCGCCGCATATTGCGCGCTTCGGTATGCTGGGTGCGGTTGCGGACCACCACCCAATCCATTTCGCGGCGCTGCTGGGTAATCGTGGTCAGCGCGCGCTGTTTGCGGGCTTCCCAGATCAGCTCGGCATAAAACGACAGCTTGCGGACCTTGAAAGTTTCGGCATCGACTTGTCCGATCAGATCGAAATCAACGAAACTGTCATTGAGCGGCGTGACCAGCGTGTCCGCTTCGGTGGCGGCGTGCCGCGCAAAGGGGTCATCGCGGCCCGGGGTATCGAAGATCAGGAAGTCGGCCGCCTCGCTGAGCCTGGCGACCTGTTCCTCCAGCTGCGCGAGTGTAGCGCCGGTGAACACTTCGAACATTGGGCTGGGCAGGGTTATACCGCGGCGGCGCTCGGTCTCGGCGCGGTTTTCCAGATAGCGGTGGAGGGTGCGCTGGCGCGGATCGAGGTCAAGCGCGGCAACCCGCGCACCTTGATAGGCCAGCGCCACCGCGACATGCACCGCAGTGGTCGATTTGCCGGTCCCGCCCTTTTCGTTGGCGAAGACGATCCGGTGCGGGCCAGTCGGTTGAGCAGGAGACGGCGATGAAGCAGAAGGCGCTGACACTGTGCGATGGGACCTGCGTTTGAATGTTGCCGCCGGTTGCGGTGCAACCTAAGGCGGGCGGGCTCTGACCGCCAGAGCATCTTATCCAAGGGGGTCCCGGCGTGCAAACTGTGATGCAGCTTGATCCACTGCGCAATGCTGTCCGCGCGCTGAAGGCAGCTGGCGCGGTCGCGCTGGTGCCGACGATGGGCGCGCTCCACGCCGGCCACCTGGCCTTGGTGCGCGAAGCCCGAAACCGCGCGGCGCATGTGGTGGTTTCAATCTTTGTTAACCCGCGCCAATTCGGCCCGAATGAAGATCTGGCCAGGTATCCGCGCCAACTGGCTGCTGACAGCGCGCTGCTTGAAGCTGAAGGTGTAAGCTTGCTGTGGGCTCCGAGCGCTGCGGTGATGTACCCGGATGGCTATGCCACCACCATTTCGGTCAGCGGCGGGCTTAGCGATGGCCTGTGCGGGGCAGCGCGGCCCGGGCACTTTGACGGCGTCGCAACAGTGGTCAGCAAGCTGTTCAATCAGGTCAGCCCCGATCTGGCGCTGTTTGGCGAGAAAGACTGGCAGCAGCTCGCAGTGATCCGCCGGATGGCGCAAGACCTTGATCTGAGCTGGCCCAGCCCCGCCGCGATTATCGGCGTTCCGACAGCGCGCCAAGCCGATGGCCTGGCCTGGTCATCACGCAACGCGTTCCTTTCGCCCGAGCAGCGCCAAGCCGCCGTTGCCCTGCCCCGCGCCATGCAAGCCGCAGTCGCTGCGCTGCGCGGGGACGCCGAAATCCGTGGCACGCTGGTAGCGCTCAGCGCCGCGCTGCGCGCCGCTGGGTTCAGCGCGGTCGATTACGCTGAACTGTGTGACGCGCAGACGCTGGCTCCGCTCGAGCGGCGCGGTACCAGGCCAGCCCGGTTGCTGGTTGCGGCCCGGATCGGGGGCACCCGTCTGATCGACAATCTACCGCTCTAAGGCGCGCGGGGGAATTCTGGGGCGCGGCGTAAAGCGAGCGTAAAACAGCGCGATAATCGCAGCCGCCCGAGCTCACCAGGCCAGCGCTTCGCCGCGTTCGAAAACGCGCGAAATGGCCCGAAAGTCTGGAGCGGGTAAGGGGAATCGAACCCCTCTAGCTAGCTTGGAAGGCTAGTGCATTACCACTATGCTATACCCGCGTGGTCCAGCGCAGATCTGCGTGCGATCTCTGCGTCCTATGCGGCAGCTGCGCGCTCTGGTCAATCCGGGCTCGCCCGCAAAAAGGCCCCCGGACCAGCAGATCCAAAGGCCTTTTGACGATTAGCCAAGACTGCCCGCAGGCTTAGTGCTTCGTGCCTGACCAGATGTTGCGATAGGCCATAAACGACAGCACAGTGACGAACAGCATCAGTCCGACCCACATAAACCCGGTTTGATGGCGTGCCTCCAGCTTGGGCTCGGCAGTCCACACCAGAAACGCCGAAACGTCGGTGGCCATCTGCTTGGGCGTGGCAGTCATGCCGTCGCTGTACGTTACCAGCCCTTCGCTCGCGAGCGGCGGCGGCATCGCGATATTGAGGTTGGCGAAGTACGGATTGTAATACAGCCCTTCCGGAGTTTTGGTTTCCGGGTTGTTCGCCAGCTTGGCCGGCTGCGCGGCATAACCGGTCAGCAGTGAAAAGACATAAGCAGCACCGCCGTGGCGCGCCTTGGTGATTAGCGAGAGATCAGGCGGAACGCCTTTGCCGCCGTAAACCACGGGCGGGAAGTGATCGGCGGCCAGGCCCGGACGATCCTTCAGCTCACCGCTGAGCGGATCCTTGGCATTGATTGTCGCCTTGCCAGCAATCGCCTTGATCGCGTTCTCGCTGTAGCCCAGCGCCGCCAGATCACGATAGGCGACCTGCTTGAGCGAATGGCACTGGGCGCAGACATTGGCGTAAACCGCGTAGCCACGCTGGAGTTGCTGCTTGTCAAACTTGCCGAATGGCCCGTCGCTTGGCAGCGACAGCGCCTTGGGATGTTCGTGGAATTCTTTTTCCGGGCTGGTCGGCAGACCATCGGCGGCAAAGGCGAGCGTATCGACCGTGGTTGACCACAGCAGACCCAGGATGAAAAACAGCCCGGCGAGGATGGAGAAGATGCGGATCATGGGGTTCTCTTTCGCGCTGCCTGAGTTCAGCCCTTGGCCGCAAGTGCGGCCTGCCCATCGTGGCCGAGCACCGCTTCGGTGATCGAGAAGGGCAAGGGTTCGGGCCGTTCGATCGACGATACCACCGGCACGATGATGAAGAAGTGGGCGAAGTAATAGATCGTCGCGAGCTGGGCCAGCAGGATGTAGGGCTGCTCAGGCGGGGATACCCCGCAATAGCCCAGCACCAGCACGTCGATCACCAAGGCCCAGAAGAACTTGCGGTACAGCGGGCGGAACTTGGCCGAACGGACCGGCGACTTGTCGAGCCAGGGCATGATGAACCACACCAGGATCGAAGCGAACATCGCCAGCACACCCATCAGCTTGCCCGGAATGAACAGCAGCGGCTGGGTAAAGCTGCGCAAGATCGCGTAAAACGGCCAGAAATACCATTCGGGCACGATATGCGCCGGGGTCTGCAACGGATTGGCTGGGATGTAGTTGTCCGGATGGCCCATCGCATTGGGCAGGTAGAACACGAATACGCCGTAGATGACCATAAACAGCCCAACCGTCCAGCCATCCTTGGCCGTGTAGTAGGGATGGAACGGCACGGTATCGCTCTGGTCTTTCACTTCGACCCCGGTGGGGTTGGAAGACCCCGGGATATGCAGCGACCAGATGTGCAGGATGACCACGCCCAGGATCACGAAGGGCAGCAGGAAATGCAGCGAGAAGAACCGGTTAAGCGTGGCGTTATCCGGTGCAAATCCGCCCAGCAGCCACTCCTTCAGTCCATCGCCGATGAGCGGGAACGCAGTAAAGAAGCCCGTGATGACCTGCGCCGCCCAGTAGGACATCTGGCCCCACGGCAGCACGTAGCCCATGAACGCAGTTGCCATCATCAGCAGGAAGATGGTCACGCCCAGCAGCCAGATCATCTCGCGCGGGGCTTTGTACGATCCATAGTAAAACCCGCGAAAAATATGCAGGTAGATAACGGCAAAGAACAGCGCAGCGCCGTTGGAATGGCCATAGCGCAGCATCCAGCCCCAGTTGACATCGCGCATGATATGCTCGGTCGAATCGAAGGCAATCGCGGTGTTGGGGGCAAAATGCATTGCCAGCACAATCCCGGTGACGATCTGGATCATCAGGCACAGCCCGGCCAGGAAGCCAAAGTTCCAGAAGTAATTCAGGTTGCGCGGCACTTCATAGCCGCTGCCAACCGCGCCATAGACCAGCCGCGGCAACGGCAGCCGTTCATCGAGCCAGACCATTGCGGGGTGGCTGGGGGTGTACTGTTTTGCCCAGGGGAAGCTCATGTTGGTCTACCTCAACCGATCTTGACGACGGTGTCTGACGAAAATTCATACGGCGGCACCATCAGGTTCTTGGGAGCCGGACCCTTGCGAATGCGCGCGGCGGTATCGTAAGTCGAGCCGTGGCACGGGCAGAAATACCCGCCAAATGCCCCGCGGCTGGTTTCTTCACCTGGCCCCGCACCCAGCGGCACACAGCCCAGATGTGTGCACACGCCCATCGTGATCAGCCAGTTCTGCTTACCCGGTTTGGTCCGGGCAGCCAGTGTCTCCGGTTCACGCAGCGTGGCAAATTCGGCTGGATTGTTATCGACATCGGTGGCCTTCTTGACCTCCTCTGCCGTCAGGTTGCGCACAAACAGCGGCTGCTTGCGGAACAAGGCCTTGATCGCTTGTCCTGGCTGGATCGCGGCCAGATCGAGCTCGGTCGAGCTTTCAGCCAGTACGTCTGCCGAGGGCGACATCTGGCTGATCAGCGGATACAGCAAGGTCAGACCGCCAACGCCAGCCGCGCTGACGGCCGCAATGTTGATAAAATCGCGCCGCCGCACGCCGCCGCCGTCCAGCGCGCCAGTGCTGGCGCCGCTGTCCGCGGTCGGAGTGTCGATGCCCGCATCTTGTGCCATGGTCGAACCGATCCTGTAACTGCTGCCTGCCCGTTTGCGCCGGTTCGCGCATCTGGTCAGACCTAACGAAATCCTGACTTCACGAAGCCCCTATGCCAACCGCTCGCCAGCCGCAAGGGCAGGGTGAGTAGCCGGTTTGGCGGGCCTGATAGACGAGCGCTTTGCGCCTGCCAACCGCCAATTTATTCACAGCTGTTGCGCATCATGCAACGGCTTAAGCACGCCCGATCAACGCGATCTGGCGGCCATAGTGAGGCTCGCCCAGATGCGTGGCGCGGCGGAACGAATAAAACCGGGCGGGGTCAGCATACGTATCGAGCGCGAGCCGTTCGATCGCAGCAATCCCCGCTGACTTGAGCCGGGCCGCCACATAACCTTCCAGATCGAACTGGGCATGCCCGGTCCGGCCAGGCAACAAGTGCCCCGCATTGCCGGGATCTTCGGCGCAGAGCCGGTCAGCAAAGCCCTGATCGACCTCGTAACTCGCTTGCGCAATGCATGGCCCGATTGCGGCGACGATCCGGCTGCGCTGTGCGCCCAGCGCTTCCATCGCCGCAATCGTCTGATCGGTCACTCCAGTGGCCGCTCCCTTCCACCCGGCATGTGCCGCGCCGATCACCCCGGCAGCGCGATCCGCCAGCAGCACCGGCGCGCAATCGGCGGTGACCACGCCCAGCAGCAGTCCCGGCTGATCGGTGACCAGCGCATCGGCGTGCGGACGCAGATCGTCGCTCCACGGCGCGGTGACCGTGACGCAAAGCGGCGAATGGACTTGATAAACGCTGACCAGCCGCGCGCCGGGCAGCACTGCACTAACCGCCAGCGCCCGGTTGGCCTGCACTGCTTCATCGCTATCGCCCGAACCCAGCCCCGCGTTAAGCCCCGCCACCAGCCCCACCGAATGACCGCCGCGCCGCCCGAGGAAGCCGTGCGGCACACCGTCCAGCAAGGTAGACCGAAAGATTTCCGGCGCTTCAGCCAAGGCTTTTGCTGACCTGCTCGAAGGTATCGCGCGACAACCCCGGCGCGGCGACCACCCGTTCGAGCGTGGCGCGCATCATGGCGGCGCGGCCCGGCTCGATTCGCCGCCACCGGCCCAGCGGCGCGACGAACCGCGCGGCGGTCTGCGCGTTGACCGGATCGAGCGCGAGGATCAGATCCGCAACCATGCGGTAGCCCGCCCCGCTGGCGTCGTGGAATGCCCCCGGATTGCTCGCCATCGCCATATATAGCGCGCGCACCCGGTTGGGGTTGGCCATGGTGAAATCGGGATGCGCGGCCAGCGCGCGGACGTGATCCAGCACTGCGGGATGGAGCGATCCGGCCTGAAGCGAGAACCATTTGTCGATCACCAGCGCGTTACCGGCGAACTTCGCGTGGAACGCCGCGAGCTTCTCCGCGCGGAAAGGTGTATCAAGTCCGCACAGCACCATCAGCGCGCCTTGCCGGTCAGTCATGTTGTCCGCCGCGTCGAACTGCGCGGCGGCCAGCACGGCGGCGCGGCCGGGAACCCCGGCAGCAAGTATCGCCAGCGCCTGAGTCTTGAGCTTGCGCGCGCCGCGGGCTGCGGCGCTGAGGCTGTAAGGCACCGCCGAAGCGCGAGCATGCAATGCGGTCAGTTCGGCCTCAAGACTGCGGCCAAAGTCAGCCTTGAGCCCTTCGCGCGCGGTGCGGATCGCGCCCGGATCGGCTGCCGCGAATTGTTCGGCGAGGTAGCCTTCGCCCGGCAGGATCATCAATTCGCCGCGCATCAGGTCGTCGAGCTGGGGATCGGCGATCACAGCGGCATAGGCGCGGCGAATGTCCTCGCGCCCGGCATCGCGCTCGGCCGCGCACAGCATCCCGCCGCCGATCTCGGCCACCAGGTGCTGGACCACCAGTTGCTGCAAAGCCTCATACCGCGCGAACGGATCGTCATCGTGCGCGGCGAGGAACACAAGATCGGCGCTGGTTTGATCGGCGGTAATCGTGACCGGCGCGGAGAACCCCCGGTTAAGCGACGGCACCGGCCGCGCGGAAAAACCCGGAAACGCGAACTGCATCTCGGCGCGGTCGAGCATGACCAGCTGCTCGCCGCTGTGCGCGCCGGTTGCTGGATCAAACAGCGCGAGGCGCAGCGGGATCACCATCGGCTGTTTGCCCGATTGTCCCGGGGTATCGGGAACGGTCTGAGTCAGCGTCAGCGTCGCGGTATCGCCTTCGTGGCTCAGCATCGCGGTCACCCCGGGCGTACCCGCCTGGCTGTACCACAAGCGGAACTGGGACAGATCGAGCCCCGCCCCGTCCTCGATCGCCTGGACAAATTGCTCGCACGTTGCCGCTTCGCCATCGTGGCGCGCAAAGTAGAGGTCGGTCCCGGCGCGGAAGCGTTCCGCGCCCGCCATCGTCCGCATCATGCGGATCACTTCGGCGCCCTTGTTATAGACCGTCGCGGTGTAGAAGTTGGAGATCTCCTGAAACGAGTCGGGCCGGATCGGATGCGCCAATGGCCCCGAATCTTCGGGGAACTGCGCCGCGCGGAGCATCCGGACATCCTCAATCCGCTTGACCGATGCGCTGCCCAT
>JANMBA010000454.1:0-15743 GCA_031360105.1 Novosphingobium sp. | reverse complement strand
ATTGATGACCTCGTTGGGGTGATTGACCCGCTTGTAGCTCATGTCGGTCACGTGGAGCAGGCCGTCGATGCCGCCCAGATCGACGAATGCGCCGTAATCGGTGATATTCTTGACCACACCGTCGATGATCTGGCCCTCGGCGAGGCCCGAGATCAACCCGGTGCGCTGTTCAGCGCGGGTTTCTTCGAGCACGGCACGGCGCGAAACCACGATGTTGCCGCGGCGGCGATCCATCTTGAGGATCTGGAACGGCTGCGGAATATCCATCAGCGGCTGCACATCGCGGACCGGGCGGATATCGACCTGGCTGCCCGGCAGGAAGGCCACGGCACCGTCAAGATCGACGGTGAAGCCGCCCTTGACCCGGCCAAAGATCACGCCATCGACGCGCTTGCCTTCGCCAAATTCGCTTTCCAGCTTGTCCCACGCAGCTTCGCGGCGGGCGCGGTCACGGCTGAGCATCGCTTCGCCGTCGGCGTTCTCGACGCGGTCAACATAGACCTCGACTTCATCGCCGACTGAAAGCCCATGCGGCTGGCCGGGCATTGCGAATTCACGCAGCGCCACACGGCCTTCGCTTTTCAAGCCAACGTCGATGACGGCCTTGTCGTTTTCAATTGCGGTAATCGTGCCTTTGACGACGCGGCCTTCAAAGCCGCCATCCGCGGCACCGCCGAGGGATTCGTCAAGCATCGCGGCGAAATCGTCGCGGGTGGGGTTGGCAGTAGATGCCATATGGTCAGGTTCCTGTACTGTCATTTCCGGCCAGGCGGTTGGTTCCGCCGGTCTTTCTCCGTGGCGGCGGGATTGCCGGACACGGGCCAAAGAAGCCGATCTGCCGCGCGGGCCGGTTGCCATGCGCGGCGTCTTTCAAAGCCGAAGCTGTGTAGGACCGGGCGCGATTAGGCTTGAGCGGGGGAGAAAGCAAGGGATTTGGGCATGCCGCGTGGGTCCAAACGCTTAATTCATGTGCGCTTCGACCAGCCGGATTGCCTCGGCAATCGCGCCCTCGCGTGAAAAATCGGAGGTATCGAGCAGGACTGCATCCGCCGCCGCAACGAGCGGAGCTTCAGTACGGGTCCGGTCACGTTGGTCGCGCGCAGCCAGATCAGCCGCAACTTCGGCCAGCGACACTGTTCGCCCTGCTGCCTGCAGTTCTTTGAAACGCCGCTCGGCCCGGGCCGGGATAGAGGCGACCACGAACAACTTCACCCCCGCCTCGGGCGCGATCACCGTGCCGATGTCGCGGCCATCGAGCACCGCGCCGCCGGGCTGAGTGGCGAAGGCGCGTTGGCGCTCGTACAGCGCGGCACGCACGCCGGGATGGACCGAAATTCGGCTGGCGAGGCCGCCGCTGGCTTCGCTGCGCAGCTCGGGATCGGCCAGCAACTGATCAGGAAAATCGCACGCGGCCAAGGCATCCGACGGATCGTCTGCGTTGCCGCCGCCGCGTTCACACTGCCGCCCGACCGCGCGGTACAACAGCCCGGTATCAAGGTGCGGCAAACCAAAATGGGCAGCGAGCGCCTTGGCAATCGTGCCTTTGCCCGAGGCGGTGGGGCCATCGACCGCGATGATCATGGTTGACCCGTCCGAGCTCGCAGCGCCGCGATCAGGCCGACCAGGGCGATTATCGCCCAAGCCACTTCAAGCACCGTCGCCGCCAAATTGAAATGCACTGACAGCGATATGAGCAGCAACACTGCGCCAAACAGATTCGCGGCGTTGAACCACAGTTTGTCGAAGCTTTTCGCCGCGTTGGCATAAGCGAAGGCGGCGATGAAGATAGCGCTGCCGACCAGCCCGATCAGGTTGGCCCAGTCGAACGTCATCCTGCCAGCCCATCAAGCAGCGCCTCGAACATCGGAAAGCTGGTGGCGATGGGGCGGGTGTCGTCGACCTCCACCCCGTCGCGGCTGGCGAGGCCAGCCACCGCCATGCTCATCGCGATGCGATGATCGAGGTGAGTTTTGGTGCGGGCATTGGCGCTCCCGCGCAGGGGCGCGCCGCCGGTGCCCTCGATGGTCAGGCCGTCCGCCTGCTCGGTTACGCTCGCGCCAGCTCCGGTGAGCGCGGCGGCCATTGCTGAAAGGCGGTCGCTTTCCTTGACGCGCAATTCGTCGAGCCCGGAAGTGACGGTGGTGCCCTGCGCCAGCGCGGCGGCGACGAACAGCACCGGGAACTCGTCGATCATGCTGGGGGCAAGGGCCGGATCGATTTCGATCCCGGTCAGCGCCGAATGTTTGACCAGCAGGTCGGCCACCGGCTCGCCGCCGACTTTGCGGGGGTTCAGTTCCTCGATGCTCCCGCCCATCAGGCGCAGCACAGTGACGATCCCGGCGCGGGTCGGGTTAAGGCCGACGTTCTGGATGAGCAATTCACTGCCCGGCACGATCAGCGCGGCGACGATAAAGAACGCCGCTGATGAGGGATCGCCGGGGACTTCGATAGTTTGCGGTGTGAGTTCCGCTTCGCCCACCAGCCGGATTACCCGCGCACCGTCGCTATCGATCTCGACGCGGAGGTCTGCGCCGAACCCGCGCAGCATCCGCTCGGTATGATCGCGGGTCGGCACTGGCTCGATCACCGTGGTGATCCCGGCGGTGTTAAGCCCCGCGAGCAGCACTGCGCTTTTAACCTGCGCGCTGGCCACCGGCAGCCGGTAGGTGATCGGCACAGCTGGCCAGGCGCCGCGCAAAGTCAGCGGTAATCTGCCGCCTTCGCTGGCCTCGAACGCCGCACCCATCTGACTTAGCGGTTCAATCACCCGGCCCATCGGGCGGCCCGACAGGCTGGCATCGCCAGTGAATTGAGCGGTGATCGCGTGGCTAGCGATCAAGCCCATCAGCAGCCGGGTCGAAGTGCCCGAATTGCCCATTTCAAGCGGGGCCTGCGGTTGCAGCAGCGCCCCGACGCCAACCCCGTAGACTGACCAAGTGCCGTCCTCCAGCCGCTCCACGCTGGCCCCCATCGCCCGCATCGCGGCGGCGGTGGCTAGCACGTCCTCGCCCTCAAGCAGTCCCGAAACCCGCGTCTCGCCAACCGCCAGCGCGCCGAGCATGATCGCCCGGTGGCTGATCGACTTGTCACCCGGCACACGGATCGTGCCGCGCAGCGGGCCGCGCGGCAGGAACCGGCGCGGGCTAGGAGAGGCACTTTCATTCACGCGGGCGCTTTGACAGCGGGCGCGGGCTATGGCAAGGCGCGCCCGCGCTGGGACTGGCGCAGCTGCCTCCCAATACGTATTTAACGGTTTTTCGCCGCTCACCACAGCGCGGCGCATGTGAGGAATTTTATGGTTAAGGCTGAATGGGGTGCCAAGCACGGCTGCCCGAAATGCGGCACCCGCTTTTACGATCTGGGTAAGGACGATCCGATTACCTGCATCGAATGCGGCTATCTCTGGCAGGCCGATCCGGTGCTTAAATCGAAGCAGCCGATTCCGTATGAGCAAATTCAGAAGGAAAAGGTGGAGGAAACTGCCGATACCGATCTGGCTGAGAATGATCTGGATATCGACGAAGACGGCGATTCGCCTGACAACGACGTCGATCTGGGCGGTGACGACGATCTGGGCGTGGCCGGGGTCGATGGTGATGGCGACAGCGCTGAAACCTGATTTGTGATGCCCAGAAATGGGCTTGCCAAGCGCAGAGGCCGCAACTAGACGGCGGCCTCTTGCGCGATATGCGAGGAATTGCGGACCCCCCAAGGTCTGCTGATACGAATGGCACGGGGCCTTAGCTCAGCTGGGAGAGCGCCTGCATGGCATGCAGGAGGTCAGCGGTTCGATCCCGCTAGGCTCCACCATTCGCGGCGAATGAGTACCTGATTTACACGCTGGCTGACGAGGTTTCGTCCGCCGGCGCTTTTCGCGTTCCGCCAATTCGGGTTGGATGCAATGGAGTGACAATACGGATGTTCGACACGCTGTCCGATCGGCTTGGCACCGTCTTCGACCGGCTCAAAGGGCGCGGCGCGCTTAATGAGCAGGACGTGCGCGACGCCATGCGCGAAGTGCGGATTGCGCTGCTCGAAGCCGATGTCGCGCTGCCAGTCGTGCGCCGCTTTATCGATGCGGTGACAGAAGCTGCGGTCGGCCAGTCGGTGCTGCGTTCGGTCACCCCGGGGCAGCAAGTCGTCAAGATCGTCAACGACGCAATTGTCGAAATGCTGGGCGGGGATGAGCCGGCCGAGCTCGATCTCAACGCCGCGCCGCCAGTGGTGGTCATGATGGTCGGGCTGCAAGGCTCGGGCAAAACCACCACCACCGCAAAGCTGGCCAAACTGCTCAAAGAAAAGCAAGGCAAAAAGGTGCTGATGGCGTCGCTCGACGTTAATCGCCCGGCCGCGCAGGAGCAACTCAAGGTGCTGGGCGAGCAGGTAGGCGTCGCAACGCTGCCGATCATCGCTGGCCAGCAGCCGACCGAGATTGCCACGCGGGCGGTGCAATCGGCCAAATTGCAGGCGGTTGACGTGCTGCTGCTTGATACAGCCGGTCGGCTCCACGTCGATCAGCAGCTGATGGACGAGATGCAGGCGGTTGCGGGCATTTCAGTGCCGCGTGAAGTCTTGCTGGTGGTCGATGCGCTAACCGGGCAGGACGCGGTCAACGTCGCGCAATCCTTTACCGCACAAGTCCCGCTGACCGGCGTGGTGCTGACCCGGATGGACGGCGATGCCCGCGGCGGGGCGGCGCTGTCGATGCGGGCGGTCACCGGCAAACCGATCAAGTTCGCTGGCACGGGCGAAAAGCTCGATGCGATTGAAGCGTTCAATCCCGGCCGCGTCGCCGGCCGCATTCTGGGCATGGGCGATATCGTCTCGATCGTCGAACGCGCCGCGCAGGCGATCGACGAGGATGAAGCCGAGCGCATGGCCGCGCGGATGGCCAAGGGTCAGTTCGATCTCAACGACCTGGCCTCGCAATTCCGCAATATGCGCAAAATGGGCGGGATCGGCGCGCTCGCGGGCATGCTGCCGGGGATGAAAAAGGCCAAGGCAGCCATGGCTTCGAGCGGGATGGACGACAAAGTGCTGGTGCACCTTGAGGCCCTGATCGGCTCGATGACCCCCAAGGAACGGACGCGCCCCGAATTGCTGAACGCCAAACGCAAGATCCGCGTGGCCAAGGGGGCCGGGCTGCAAGTGCAGGACGTCAACAAGCTGCTGAAGATGCATCAGGAAATGGCCACCACGATGAAGCGGCTCAAGAAGATGGGCGGGCTTAAGGGCCTGGCTGGAATGTTCGGCGGCGGCGGCGGTCTGGGCGGTCTGGGCGGCATGGCAGGCGGTATGTCTGGTGGCTTGCCTGGCCTCGGCGGTGGAACGCTCCCTTCGAACATCAATGATTTACTCAAAAAATAGTGTTTTCGATTTAAGCTAAATTCTTTGAAAGGTAATATAAATGTCTGTAGCTCTTCGTCTTTCACGTGGTGGTTCCAAGAAGCGCCCGTATTACAAAGTGGTCGTCTCAAACAGCCGTGCACCCCGCGACGGCAAGTATCTTGAGCAGGTCGGGACCTATAACCCGCTGCTGGCCAAGGACGATGAAAACCGCGTTCGCCTGATTGAAGACCGCATCAAGTACTGGCTGGGCGTGGGTGCGCAGCCGACCGATCGCGTCGCGCGGATGCTCGACAAGGCTGGGATCAAGGAACGCGCCGTCACCAACAACCCCAACAAGGCTGAGCCGGGCAAGAAGGCCAAGGATCGCGTCCTGGACAAGGCGGGCAAGGCCGTTGCTGCCGAAGAAGCCGCCAAGGAAGCCGCTGACGCTGCCAAGCTGGCTGCTGAAGAAGCTGCCAACGCTCCGGTCGAAGTTGCCGCCGAAGAACCGGCCGCTCCGGAAATACCGGCTGAAGTTCCGGCTGAAGCGCCGGCGGTTGAAACCCCGGCAGAGGTTCCTGCCGAAGCTCCGGCTGAAGCTCCGGCTGAAGCTCCCGCTGAAGCACCCGCCGAAGCGTCGGCCGAAGAGCCTGCCGAAGCGCCTGCCGCCGAAGTCAACGAAGCCACCCCCGATGCGGATGCCGGCGACAGCACCGACGCTGTCAGCGGCGAGAGCGCGCAAGACCCGGCCGAGGGTTAAGCCTTGGCCAACGATCGCCCCGTCACGCTGGCTGCCGTTATCGGCGCCCACGGCGTGGCGGGCGAGGTCCGGTTGAAGCTGTTCGGAGAAGGCGTCGCGAGGCTGAAAGGCTTCCGCGCCTTCAACGATGGTCAACTGACAGTCGAAAAACTGCGCGATGATGGCAAAGGCGGCGCGGTGGCCCGGTTTGCCGGAGTGACCGATCGCAATGGCGCCGAAGCCCTGCGCGGTACCGCACTGACCGTGCCGCGCGCCGCCTTGCCGGCGCTGGGCGAGGGCGAATTCTACTACGCCGATTTACTTGGGCTCCCCGCAGTCTCGACGGTAGGCGAGCACCTTGGCATCTGCGTCGCGGTTGAAAATTTCGGCGCTGGCGAAGTGATCGAAATCGAGCGGCCCGACAAGCGCCGCTTCATGGTCCCGATGCGCGCCGAGGCAGTACCCGAATGGCGCGACCAGCTGGTGATCAATCCGGTTTACGTTCTGGACTGACCCGGTGATCGCGGTCTTCTCCGATATCCACGGCAACCTGCCCGCGCTCGAAGCGTGTTATGCCGATGCGTTGGCCCGCGGTTGCACCCAATTTCTGAACTTGGGCGATATTCTGTCCGGCCCGCTTTGGCCGCGTGAGACGGCGGACTGGTTGCTGCGGCACGAATGGCCCACAATCTCAGGCAATCATGACCGCGAACTGGTAACCGGCGATCCGGCGGCGATGGGCCGCTCCGATGCGCATGCGCTCAAGGAATTGGGCGTCGAGCACTTAGCCTGGCTGCGCCGTCTGCCCGCCGATCTGCAATGGCGCGAAGATATATATGTGTGCCACGGTAACCCGGCTGACGATTTGCATTACCTGCTCCACCGGGTCGAACCAGACCGGATCCGCGATGCCCAGGTGGCCGAGATCGAAAGCATGCTGGGCGCGTGCGGCACTCATGCGGTGGGCTGCGGGCATTCACACCTGCCGCGCCATGTGGTGCTGGATGACGGGCGGCAGGTGTTCAACCCCGGTTCGGTCGGGCTGCCGGCTTACGCTTGGGAATATCCGCACGTCCACAAGATGGAGCTTGGTTCCACGCAGGCGCGCTATGCGGTGCTGTCCGGCGCAGGCGCGGCGCTCACTATCGAGCTGGTGGGGGCCGACTATGATCACCTTGCGGCGGCCGCTCGCGCCGAGGCCAACGGCCGGATGGACTGGGCGGTGCCGCTACGCACCGGGTTTGTTGACTGACACCAGCTGTTCAAGCGCCCGCGCGAATTTGCCAAGTTCAAAGTTTTGCGGGTCGTCGTGAGCATCGGGAATTCCGTCATCGACAGTCGCATGAAACGCCGGGATCAGCCAGCGCCCGGCGCGCGCACTGGCATAGACATACAGCGCGGCGAGCATCCGGTATTGCGCGTCGCTGAACCCGGGTTTGGGGCCTTGGGTTTGTCCAAGGCTGGTTGCGCCGGGCAAAAATCGCCGCGGTTGCACGGTCTCGATATGCACAAACCTTCCGCGTGCTGGCGCACCGATCACGCGGCTCTCCAGCTTGGTCGCCCGCCACGGCACGCTGAAATCGTGCGCCGCCCAGATCTGACCCTGCCGATTAAGAAAGATATGCGCGACTGGCTCAGCGGCGAGGTAGCTGTCGAAGCTGTTGACCTTGGGGTCACTGTCGAGGTGGTGCGGGAAGGGTTCGGAGCCCAAAAACGGCTCGCTGGTGTCGTGGATCACGAAATACAGCAGCGGCACCCCGGCTTCGGTCTGTGAAGCCGCCAGGTCCTGATAGCCCAGCGCATAGTCTCGGTAAGGCTCAGGAAACGCCGCAATCGCCGCCGCCTTTTGCGCAGCCGAAGGCGCATCGCCTTGTTCCATCAGCCGTTTGATCACCGGCGGCAGTGGCTGGGGTGACTTCTCGCCGATCAGCTCGACCTTGCGCAGCAGGCAGGTCGCCTGCTCGACTGGTGAGCCCGCGAACGTCAGCGTATCGCGGTCGAACTGGCACCCGCCGATCAGTTCGGCCGAGGCGGGAGCGGTTAAGGCAAGCCCGACGCTGAGCAGCAATAGCGCGGGCTGAAAACCCCTTCCGAATCGGATGCGTCGGCTTGTCATTTGTTCAGACTATGTTCTACATAACGAAACAGAAAGTGAGATTTCAATGTGAGTTACTGCCGCTGGCTCGAAGGCGACTTATACGCCTACAAGACGCGTGACGACTACGTCGTCATGGTGGCAGCTCGTTGTGTAAGCGACGAGGTCAAGGCGATGTACAACGAACCGACTGCGCATGCACTTCTGGCACGAATGCTTTGGTTGCGGTCGAAGGGTTGCGACTATCCTTGGGATGCCTATCGCTATTTGGCTGAAGATATCGTGGCAGAGGTCGAGGAGGCTGAAAAGCTAGCGATATGATCCCATTGACCGTATGCGGCGTCGGCGCTCTTTCAGCCTGGGTTACCGCCATAATAATTTGTGCGATTGGGGTCGGGGCCGGTGTTGCCCAGGGCCGCTCGCTTCGGCATCGGGGTGTCGTGATGCCCCTCTGCTTGGCACTTTGTGTTGGTCTCTTACCGTTGGGATTGGTCGTACTTGAGTGGTTTCCTTTCGATCACGCATGGCGCTATGACTGCGGATATACCCCAGATCCAAACGTTGAGGTTATTTACGCAACACTAGCCTTCCCAATTTTGACCATGATTTCCTTTTGGCTTTCGCGTAGGCGGCGGAACCAAAAATGACCTTCGCCGCCACCATCCTCACGCTCTATCCCGAAATGTTCCCCGGGCCACTGGGCGTGTCGCTCGCTGGCCGCGCGCGGGAGGAGGGGAAGTGGTCGCTTGAGACGGTGCAGATCAGGGACTTCGCGATTGATAGGCATCGCACCGTTGACGATACCCCGGCCGGCGGCGGGGCGGGGATGGTGCTGCGGGCCGATGTACTCGGCGCAGCGCTTGACCATGCCCGCTTGGCCAAGCCGGACAGCCCAATCCTCGCCATGACCCCGCGCGGAACACCGCTCACCCAGGCCCGCGTGCGTGAGCTTTCGGTCGGTCCCGGTGTCATCATCCTATGCGGGCGGTTCGAGGGTTTCGACGAACGCATTTTTGCTGCTCGCGGGATCGAGGAAGTGTCGGTCGGCGACATCGTCCTATCGGGCGGAGAGCCTGCCGCGATCATGCTGCTTGATGCTTGCATTCGGCTGCTGCCCGGCGTAATGGGCGCGGCTTCGAGTGGTACCGAGGAATCCTTTGAACAGGGATTGCTTGAATATCCGCACTATACCCGGCCCGCTGAATGGGAAGGGCGCACGATCCCCGAAGTGCTGCGATCGGGGGATCATGCGAAGATCGCGGCGTGGAGGAAGCTCCAGTCCGAGATCGACACACGGTTACGCAGGCCGGATCTTTGGGAGCGTCATGACGGCGCTCGGGTCCAGTCTGCCTCTGGCGCGCGGTATGAAAAGAAGGAACCGGGTCAATGAACCTGATTCAACAGATTGAGGCCGAGGAAATTGCCAAGGCCGCCAAGGAAATTCCCACATTTCGTCCTGGTGACACTGTGCGCGTTGGTGTGAAAGTGATCGAAGGCGAACGCAGCCGGGTCCAGAACTACGAAGGTGTGTGCATCGCGCGTTCGAACAAGGGCATCAGCAGCAATTTCACCGTCCGCAAGATGAGCTTTGGCGAAGGCGTGGAACGCGTATTCCCGATCTATTCGCCCAACATCGACAGCATCACCGTAGTCCGTAAGGGCGTGGTGCGGCGGGCGAAGCTGTATTACCTGCGCGGCCGCACCGGCAAGCGCGCCCGCATCGCTGAACGCCGCGATCCGCGTCCGGGCGAGTAATCCGCGAGCAAGCGCTCTGGCGTAACGCTCTCTAAACAGTTTAAGAAGGCGTCCCGGCTCTGGTCGGGGCGCCTTCTTCGTTTTGGGGATCACCACCTTGCCATGCGCCTGCTTCGCCTGTTCATCGCCGCTTCGTTGCTTGCCGCCATGCCGCCAGCAAACGCCGGGGAAGCTCCGGTGACCACCGCGCCGCCGCTGAGTATCGAACGGGTCTTCGCCAGCCCAAGCCTGAACGGCGCGGTGCCGCGCGGGGTCAAGCTCTCGCCCGATGGCCGCTGGCTGACCGTGCTGCGCGCGCGCGCCGATGATCGCGAGCGGTACGACTTATGGGGGTTCAACCGCCAAAGCGGCAAATGGCGCATGCTGGTTGATTCAAAGGCGCTGGGATCAGGCAAAGAATTGTCCGAGGCCGAAAAGATGCAGCGCGAGCGCCAGCGGATCGGCGATCTCAAAGGCGTGGTCAGCTATGACTGGACCGCTGACAGCAACGCCGTTCTGGTGCCGCTCGACGGCGATTTGTTCCTCGCTCAGCTCGCTGGGCGAACCGAGCGGTTGACCGCGACGAGCGAGGCCGAACTCAACCCCGCGATCAGCCCGAAAGGAGCCTACGTCTCGTTTGTGCGCGGCCAGCGGCTGTGGACTGGCAAGGTCGGCGCGGAAGCCGCTCCCGTCAGTCCAGCAGAGGTCGCTGACACCGTTCACTGGGGCGAGGCCGAATTTGTCGCGCAGGAGGAAATGGCGCGGACCACCGGATATTGGTGGTCGCCCGATGATGCCCGGATCGCGGTCGAGCGGTTTGACGATGCGCCGGTCGGGATCATCACCCGCACCGCCATCGGCGCGGAGAGCACCAGGACGTTTCAGCAGCGCTATCCGGTTGCCGGGTCGTCCAATGCGCTGGTTTCGCTTTATGTGATGAAGCCCGATGGATCAGGCCCGGTCAAGGTCGATCTGGGGCCAGACCCGGACATTTATCTCGCCCGCGTCAACTGGGCACCCGGCGGTAAAGTGCTGTATGTGCAGCGTGAAAATCGCGCGCAGACCCGGCTTGATCTGGTGGCGGTCGATCCCGTCACAGGCGCGGCCAAGGTGCTGTTCACTGAAACTGCGGCACCGGGCAGCTGGATCAACTTGAGCGACGATTACCGCTTCCTCAACGACGGCAGCCTGATCTGGTGGTCCGAGCGCGACGGGTTCGGGCACTTGTATCGCTACCAAACCGGCAAGTGGCAGCAACTGACCAAGGGCGACTGGGTGGTGACCGCGCTGGTCGGGGTAGATGAACCAGCGGGCCGGCTCTTTTTCACCGCGACCAAAGACGATGTGCTGGCCCCGCAAGTCTATGCGCTCGATCTGGCGCATCCGGACAAAGTGACGCTGTTGTCGCAGCCGGGGTACGCCCACAGCGCCAGCATGGACAAGGCCGGGCAAATGCTGCTGATCAGCCGCTCGTCACCTAGCCAGCCGCCACAGGTCTATGCGGCTGATGGCACGGGCAAACGGATTGCCTGGGTCGAGGAAAACCGCCTTGATGCCAAGCATCCCTATACGCCCTATGTGGCGAGCCATCGCGCGCCGATCTTTGGCACGATCAAGGCCGACGACGGCACCGAACTGCGCTGGAAAATGATCACGCCGGTGCTGGTGCCGGGCCAGCGCTATCCCGTGTTCTTCCAGCACTACGGCGGACCGCACGTGCAGACTGTGACCAAAGGCTGGGGCGGCGGACTTGAACAAGCGATCGTCGCCAAAGGCTACATTTTCTTCGAGATCGACAACCGTGGGAGTGATAACCGCGGGGTCAAATTCGAATCTGCGATCAATCGCGCGATGGGCAGCGTCGAGGTGGCTGACCAGAAGTCTGGCGCACTGTTCCTTAAAGGCCTGCCCTATGTTGATGGCGGGCGGATCGCGACATACGGCTGGTCGTACGGCGGCTATATGACGCTCAAGATGCTCGCGGCGGACCAAGGGCTTTACGCTGCCGGAATAGCCGGGGCGCCGGTAACCAAATGGGGCCTGTACGACACGCATTATACCGAACGGTATCTGGGCGATCCGAACAAGGAACCGCAGACCTACGCCACGTCCGACGCATTGGGCGATGCTGGAAAGATTGCGGATCCGCTGTTACTGGTTCACGGTATGGCCGATGACAACGTGGTGTTTGAAAACAGCTCGATGCTGATCGCGCGGTTGCAAGCTGATGCGGTGCCGTTTCAGATGATGCTCTACCCTGGCTACACGCACCGCGTTTCGGGTCCGAAAATCGGGCCGCATTTGTGGAACACGATCTTCGCGTTTCTGGATCAGACGATGCCCGCCAAATGATTGCTGTGGTTTGGGGCGAGGCAAGACTTTGGCGATTGTTCGGGAGCATGATAGCTTTCCACCAATAGCGGCCGCAGGGGCTGGGCCGCAGGTTTTACTGGAATTGGGGGGTATCCGATGACCGAGACCATGGCGGCGGCGCCTGCCGTCCAGATTGCACCGGTGCGCGGCCGTGACCGGATCGAAGTGCTCGATGTCGTGCGCGGGATTGCGATCCTGGGCATCTTCTACCTGAACATTCCCTTCATGGCGGGACCCGTCTTTGGCGCTTTGATCGGCGATTTTCGCGCGATGGGCTGGAGCTCGGCGGACCAGGCCACCTGGGTGTTTGTCAACACTGTGCTCGAAGGGACCCAGCGCGGCTTGCTGGAATTCCTGTTTGGTGCCGGGCTGATGGTTACTGCGGCGCGCGCGATGCAACCCGACGGACCAGTGGGCATCGCCGACCTGTATATCCGCCGCAACCTGTGGCTGCTCGCGTTCGGGCTGTTCGATATCTTCGTGCTGCTGTGGCCGGGCGATATTCTGCACATCTATGCGCTGTGTGCGCTGGCGCTGCTTCCGTTTCGCAAGCTGTCGCTGCGCTGGCTGATCCCGCTCGGGCTTATCTTTTCGGTGCTCACCGCGATAATGGGTGGGGGCGAATATGCCGGGCGGATCGAGTTGAAACAAAGCCATGCGACGGCGATCGCCAAGCAGCAGGCGGGGCAGCCATTGACCAAGTATGACAGCAAGACAATCGCTGATTAGCACAAGCTGGAACAGCGCATCGCTGGCGTTCCCGACGAGGAGACCAAACCGCAAATTGCTGCCGAAACGAAAGCACGGAACGGGACTTTCGTGGAATACGCCGGGATGATGTGGTCGGCATACCTCTTCATCTACAGTCAGAACGCACTGCTGTTCGGCGTGATGGAAGCATTCTGCGCGATGTTGCTGGGGATCGCGCTGTGGAAGGTCGGTTTCATTCAGGGCAAGCGCAGCACGCGCGAATACGTGATCGCCATGTCAATCGCTTACACGTTGGGCATGGGCGCGCGTTACCTTGGCTGCATGGAGCGGCTGGCCTTCATGCCGCAGCCCAAGACAATCTGGATGACCAGCGAAGCTGCCCGGCTGCTGGTCAGCCTTGGCCATCTGGCGGCGATCAATCTGCTGGTACGAAGCGTGCGCAGCAACTGGCTGGTGCGGCCATTCCGGGCGGCCGGGCAAATGGCGTTTTCGCTGTATTTCCTTGAGCAGATCATCGGCATCTTCATCATGTTTTCGCCACTGGGTCTGCATCTTCCCGGTGCGCAGGGCTGGGCGCATCTCGCCTTGCAAGCCAGCGTGGTGATCGGTTTGCTGCTGGTATTCGCCAATCTGTGGATGCGCTTCTTCGTCGCAGGGCCGCTAGAATGGCTTTGGCGCAGCCTGTCATACGGTAAGCGCCAACCGTTCCGCCGGGCGGGCAGTCTGGCTACGCCGGCCTTGGAGACATGACTCAGTTCGCGGATTGACATCGCTTGCCCCGGCCCCGAAAGGCCGCAGCCGTTGCAATGCAAGGATGAGACAATGGGTTACCGGGTAGTGGTCGTGGGCGCGACCGGAAATGTCGGGCGCGAGATGCTCAACGTGCTGGCTGAGCGCGAGTTTCCGATCGACGAATTTGCCGCAGTTGCTTCGTCGCGTTCGACCGGGACCGAAATCGAATTCGGTGACACCGGCAAGATGCACAAGGTAAAGAACATCGAGCATTTTGACTTTGCCGGGTGGGACATTGCGCTGTTTTCTGCGGGCTCAGAAATTGCCAAGACCTACGGCCCACAGGCCGCTGCGGCCGGCTGCGTGGTGATCGATAACAGCTCGTACTGGCGGATGGACCCCGACGTGCCGTTGGTGGTGCCCGAGGTCAATCCCGATGCGATCGATGGCTACAAAGCCAAAATGATCATCGCCAACCCCAATTGTTCGACCGCGCAAATGGTCGTGGCGCTAAATCCGCTGCACAAGGCCGCGACGATCCTGCGGGTGGTGGTGGCGACTTACCAATCGGTTTCGGGCGCGGGCAAGGACGGCATGGACGAACTGTTCCAACAAAGCCGCGCGATCTTTGTGGGCGATCCGGTTGAGCCGGTGAAGTTCACCAAGCAGATCGCGTTCAACGTGATCCCGCACATCGACAGCTTCCTTGACGATGGCTCGACCAAGGAAGAGTGGAAGATGGTGGTCGAAACCAAGAAGATCATGGGTGCCAAGATCAAGGTCACCGCCACTTGCGTGCGGGTGCCGGTATTCGTGGGCCATTCCGAAGCGATCAACCTGGAATTCAAGAACGAGCTTTCGGCCAAAAAGGCCCAGTCGATCCTGCGTGAAGCCCCCGGCGTGATGCTGATCGATAAGCGCGAGGACGGCGGCTATGTCACCCCGGTTGAATGCGTCGGTGACGGCGCGACTTACGTGAGCCGCGTGCGCGAAGACCCGACCGTCGATAATGGCCTGTCGCTATGGTGCGTCTCGGATAACCTGCGCAAAGGCGCGGCGCTGAATGCGGTGCAAATCGCGGAACTGCTGGGGCGGCGGCATTTGAAGAAGGGGTGAACGGCCATGGGCGAGGTATTGAGCGGTGGGTGCTTGTGCGGGGCCTTGCGATATCGCGCCGAACTAACCATGCGCTTTGGCTCCTATGCGTGTCACTGCACTGACTGCCAAACCCGTAGCGGCAGCGCGTTCGGAATTCAGCAGAGTGTGCTAACCATTGACCTCAAG
Organism: Novosphingobium sp.; assembly: GCA_031360105.1. GTDB lineage: Bacteria > Pseudomonadota > Alphaproteobacteria > Sphingomonadales > Sphingomonadaceae > Novosphingobium. Next base: position 747 of record JANMBA010000454.1, on the reverse strand, counting down.
GTTGATGGTCCACTGATCCGTGGCGAGCATGTCCAGCCGAGCGGTGCGGTTGCGGGCATATTCGCTTGTGAGCAGTGTTTGACCCGGATTTACACCGATAATGATCGGCGTCCGGGCATCGTCAACCTGCGCGCCGGTACGCTTGATGACAGCCGCGACCTGGTCCCGGCTGCGCATCTGTGGACCGCCAGCAAGCTGGAATGGGTGGTCATTCCTGAGGACGCGATCAACCTGGCACAACAACCGATGGACCAAGCCGGCTGGCTCGAAATCTTCAAGCCGGAAACAGTCACCGACAATGCCTGAACTGCCGCTGCGTTCCCTTGTGGCGGCTATTGGTGCACTTGGCCCGCGCTGAGTCTTGCAGCAATGATAGCATCATGATATCAATCGTGGATGGAACAAGCCATCATCCGCAAGCTCAAGGACGGCACACTTGCGCCGTATCGCGCGATCGCCAAGGCAAAAGGCACTTCACTAGAGGCCGAATTGCGCGAAGTGATCGAACGTAACGTGCCGGTACCCAAACTTGATCCCGCTTCCCGGCTGGCACTAGCGCGCAAACTGCAGGCCAAGACACTGAAACCGAATGTGGACAGCACAGCTTTCATTCGCTGGTCGCGCGATACCAATGCCGGCCGACTTCCCGGCAGCGCTGGATTTGAAGATGACCTCACTGGTGATTGACGCCTGTGTGGCGATCAAATTCGTTACGCGAGAGCAAGGCACGGATCAGGCCAACGCCAT
>JANMBA010000398.1:0-6890 GCA_031360105.1 Novosphingobium sp. | reverse complement strand
CCCTGCATCGCCATCCGCGCGCACCAAAAGAACAGGATATCAAAGCCCGAGATCAGCAGGTCGTTGGGGTAATGTTTGGCGAGGAGCGATTGATCCTCCCCATCGACTTGCGATGGGGAGGTGGCAGTCGCTTTAGCGACTGACGGAGGGGTAATGCGGCGAGGTCGAGACCCCTCCGTCTCGCCCAGCAGGCGATCCACCTCCCCATCGCAAGTCGATGGGGAGGATTGTGCTTCCGGCCAGCCCAGCGTCGCGAACGGCCACAGCGCGGAGGAAAACCAGGTGTCGAGGACGTCAGGGTCGCGGGTCAGGATGACGCCCGGCCCGGCTGCTGCTTGAGCGGCCGCTTCGTCTTCCGCGACGTAGCAGTACCCGTCCGGCCCATACCACGCCGGGATCCGGTGCCCCCACCACAGCTGCCGCGACACACACCACGGCTGGATATTCTCCATCCAGTTGAACCAGGTCTTCTCCCAGGTCTTGGGCACAATCTCGATCCGTCCGTCGCGTACGGCCGCAATCGGCGCCTTGGCCAGTTCGGCAGCGTTGACGTACCACTGGTCGGTCAGCATCGGTTCGATAACGACGCCGCCACGATCGCCGAATGGCTGCATGATGACTTTGTCTTCCACCCCCAGCATCAGCCCATCGGCGTCGATGTCAGCGATCACGCGCCGCCGCGCTTCATAACGGTCAAGCCCGCGATAGGTGTCGGGGACCAGATTCATGGTATCGATTTCGGCACTGGTCGCGGTGCGCACACCGGCGGCAATTTCGCGCGCCAGCATCGCAGTTTCGGCATAGGGCGCGCCGTCGCTGCGCATGGCGGCAACTTCGTCCATCAGCCGGTACATCGGGATGCCATTGCGCTGCGCCACGCCATAGTCGTTCTCGTCATGCGCACCGGTGATCTTGACCGCGCCAGAGCCAAACGCCGGATCGGGGTATTCGTCAGTGATGATCGGGATCAGGCGGCGCTGCGCCTTGGGACCGACTGGAATTTCGCACAGTTTTCCGACGATCTGCGCATAACGCGCATCACCGGGGTGAACCGCAACGGCACCATCGCCCAGCATCGTTTCTGGCCTGGTGGTGGCGATGGCGATATAGTCGCGCTGTTCCTCCAGCACCACTTGGCCATCGGCGTCGCGCTCGACGTAGGTATAGGTTTCTCCGCCCGCCAACGGATACTTGAAGTGCCACATGTGGCCTTGGACTTCGCGTGTCTCCACCTCCAAGTCACTGATCGCGGTCTTGAGCTTGGGGTCCCAGTTGACCAGGCGCTTGTCGCGGTAAATCAGGCCTTCGCGGTGCAGATCGACGAACACTTTGGTCACCGCGTGGGTGAAGTGCGGGTCCATCGTGAACTGCTCACGCGACCAGTCCATCGAACAGCCCAGGCGCCGCAACTGCTGGGTTATCGTCCCCCCACTTGTCGCCTTCCACTCCCACACCTTCGCGACGAAGTCCTCGCGCGAGTAGTTGGTGCGCTTGTCCTGGGCGAGTTCCAGCTGGCGTTCGACCACCATTTGCGTCGCGATTCCGGCGTGATCGGTGCCAACCACCCACAGTGCATCCTTGCCGCGCAGCCGCTCGTACCGCACCACCACGTCTTGCAGCGTATTGTCGAGCGCGTGGCCGATGTGCAGCGAGCCGGTGACATTGGGCGGCGGGTTGACGATGGTGAACGGCGCGGCATCCGGGCGATGCGGGCGGAACAGGGATCTGCCTGTAACCGGATCGGGAGCCTCCCAGTGCGCATACCACTTGGCCTCGATCGCGGCGGGGTCGAAGGTCTTGGGCAATTCGGCTTTGGGGCTGGTCTCGGTCATCGTCCGGGCCTTTGCCAGTGCGCGTAAGCCCATGCAAGCTTGCGCCAGCCTTGCCCGTACCGCATTTTTACCCCAAACACCCAGCCGATGCGCGAATGGGCTGACTTTACTACTGAAACTGGCGCGGACGGCGCGGTCAGCATCGCGCTGAGCGGACCATTGTGCGTGTCCTCAGTGGGGCGGATCGATACCCGCTTGCGCGCGCTGGAAGAGCGGGTTGAGGCGATCGACCTGTCTCAAGTCGGCGCATTCGATACGGTCGGCGCATGGACCGTGGTGCGCCTCGCCGAAGAACGGCAGGCCCGCATCACCGGCGGCAGCGATGAGGCGATGCGGCTGATCGCGGCGGTGCGCGGCGATAATCTCGATGAAGCTTTGGCGGACCAGAATCTGGCTGATCCGGTCGATGACGAACCGCGACTGGGCCTGCTCGGGCGGATGTTGCAAAGGCTGGGCGATTTCATCGCCGCCTATCTGGCCGGGATGGTCAGCCTGATCAGTTTTCTGGGCGCGCTGATCCTGGGCGCAATCAATCTGGCGCGGCATCCCCGGCGGTTTCGCTGGACCGCCTTGGTCCGTCAGATCGAACTGAGCGGGATCGGCGCGCTGCCGATCGTCGGCTTGATGAGTTTTCTGATCGGGATCGTGATCGCCCAGCAAGGCGCGGTTCAGTTGCGCCAGTTCGGGGCCGAGATTTACACCGTCAATCTGACCGGGCGCCTGTCGATGCGCGAACTGGGCGTGCTGATGACCGCGATTATGTTCGCCGGCCGCTCCGGATCGGCCTTCGCCGCGCAGATCGGCACGATGAAGCTGACCGAAGAGATCGATGCAATGCGCACCATCGGGGTCTCACCGATGGAGGCGCTGGTGCTGCCGCGGATCGTCGCGGCGCTGCTGATCATGCCGCTGCTGGGGTTTTATGCCGCAGTTATGTCGATTATTGGCGGGGCGTTCATTTCAATGTTTGCGCTGGATATCCCGTTCTTCACTTTTCTGAGCCGCATTCAGGAAGTGGTTCCGCTGCACGATATCTGGGTCGGGCTGATCAAGGCCCCGCTGTTCGGCCTGATCGTCGCGCTGGCGGGCTGCTATCAAGGGATGCAGGTGTCGGGCAATTCCGAGCAGGTCGGGCTCAAGACGACGATTGCGGTGGTTCAGGCGATCTTCGCAGTGATCGTGCTCGATGCCTTTTTTGCGGTGTTCTTCACCGAAGTGGGCTGGGGATGACCGCTCCCGCGAATCAGAACCCCGAGCAAGCCGAACCGGCCATCGTGATCGAGGGTCTGCGCAACAGCTTTGGCTCTAACACGGTGCATGAGGATCTGGATCTGATCGTGCGGCGCGGCGAAATCTTGGGCGTGGTCGGCGGATCGGGCACCGGTAAATCGGTGCTGCTGCGTTCGATCATCGGGCTGCAACCGCCTGAGGCCGGGCGGATCGAGGTGCTGGGCGGCGAAGTTTCCGAAGAGCGCGATCCCGATGATGTCGATGTGCGCAGCCGCTGGGGTGTGCTGTTTCAGGGCGGGGCGCTGTTCTCGACGCTGACCGTAGCCGAAAATATCGAAGTCCCGCTCAAGGAATTCCATCCCGAGATCGGCGACGAATTGCGCCGTGAGATTGCGCTGTACAAGATCAAGTTGTCGGGGCTGCCCGAAGAAGCTGCGGACAAATATCCGTCCGAGCTATCGGGCGGGATGCGCAAGCGCGCCGGGCTGGCGCGGGCGCTGGCGCTTGATCCCGAGCTGCTGTTTCTGGACGAACCGACCGCCGGGCTCGATCCGATCGGTGCCGCTGCGTTTGATGAGCTGACCCGCGAATTGCAGGAGACGCTGGGGCATACGGTGTTCCTGATCACGCATGACCTTGATACGCTGTACGAGATTTGCGACCGGGTGGCGGTGCTGGCCGACAAGCATGTGATCGCGGTCGGGACGATCCCTGAACTGCTAGCGCTCGATCATCCGTGGATTCAGGAGTATTTCAACGGTCCGCGCGGACGCGCCGCGCAGGCGGCACAACGCCGGGCCAAGGCCAAGGCCGTGGACAAGATAAGAAAAGCAGGGGCATAGAGCGCTGATGGAGACCAGAGCCAATCACGTCTGGGTGGGCATCGTATCGCTGGCAATGCTGGCGTTGCTCGCGGGGGCGATCGTGTGGATGGCCCGGCTAGGCCAAGGCAACCGGCATGAATTTGACATCTTTTTCAAGCAATCGGTCGATGGCTTGGCCAAGGGTTCGTCGGTGACTTTCTCAGGGGTTCCGGTCGGTCAGGTGCAAAAGATCGAACTTTGGGAAAAAGACCCCAGCTTCGTGCGGGTACGAATTTCGGTCGATGAAGAGGTTGCGATCCGCGTCGGCACCACCGCCACCATGCAAGGCAGCTTTACCGGTGTTTCGAACATCCAGCTCGAAGGGGCAAGCAAGGATGCGCCGCTGATCGCCTGCGGCCAGCAGGATCGCCGTGCCGCCTGCCCCGAAGGTGTGCCGGTGATCCCGACCAAACGCGGAGGCCTTGGCGAATTGCTCAACAGCGCCCCGGTGCTGCTCGAACGGCTGGCGACGCTGACCGAGCGGCTGACCCAGATGTTCTCTGACAAGAATCAGGCTTCGATCCAGAACATCCTGGCCAACACCGATCGGCTGACCGGCGGCCTTGCAGATGCCTCACCCGAAATGCGCAAGACCTTGCAGGAATTGCAGGGCACGCTGGCCGAAGCCCGCGGCGCGCTGGCGAGTTTTCAGCAAGTGGCCGGATCGACCGACCGGCTGATGAACGAAGATCTGAAACCGATGGTCGGGCAGTTCAACACTTCGCTCAAATCGATCAACCACGCTTCGGATCAGCTTGACGGGCTGCTGGGCGATTTGCGCCCCGGCGCAAAGCGGTTCAGCGAACAGACTTTGCCCGAAGCCGAAGCCGCGATCCGCGATCTGCGCGCGACCACGCGGTCTTTGCGCGGGATGACCGAAAAGCTCAACGAACAGGGCGCCAAGGGGTTGATCGGCGGCCAGCAATTGCCGGATTACAAACCATGACGTTTCTGGCCATGAACTCTGGGTCCACGACAGGGATTTCCGTGATGAACCGAACGCTCCCCGCCCTGCTGGCTTTGACGCTGGCGCTCCCCGGCTGCCTGAGCCTTGGCGGTAAGCCGCCACCCACGCTGCTGACACTGACCCCGGCGATGCCGATCCCGGCGGGCACGGTCACCAGTGGTGATCCGCGCACCGCGATCATGGTGATGGAGCCTGAAACCGATCAGCGACTGGCAGTGGTGCGGGTGCCCGTACAGATCGACGATACCAATGTCGCTTACGTAAAAGGCGCGGCCTGGGTTGAGCGGCCTGCGCGGCTGTTTCGTGCGCTGCTCGCCGAAACACTGCGCGGCAAGACCAACGCGCTGGTGCTCGAAGATACGCAGGCCGCAGCCAATGTCGGCGTGCGGCTGGCGGGCCGGTTGATCGATCTGGGCTATGATGCGCGGACCAGTTCGGTGGTGGTGCGGTTTGAGGCGATCCGCAGCGGCCCGGCGGGCGCGGTGGTGACCAAACGCTTTGAAAGCATCGTGCCGGGGATCGCGGCCCAGCCCGAATTTATCGGACCCGCGCTGAACCGTGCAGCCAACGATGTCGCGGGGCAAGTTGCGGTCTGGGTAACGGGTTAAAAAGTGATTCCTGAACTCTGAAGCGACCCTCTTCCTGGCGCGAAGGAATTCTCTTGTCTCCCTCTCCGGTTGGGGAGGGGCCATAAACTTCAGATTTAGCGCAGATACTCTACAGCAGCTGAGCAAAGCGCTGTGCGGAGCCAAACGCGGCCAGTCGCCGGGCGCGCAGTTGCACCGCTTCGGCATCGCGGCCCCACAGCGCGGCTTGCCAGTCTTCCTCCAGATTTGCGGCATCCCACAGCATGTCCGGATCAGCGCCGGGTTCCAGCGCGGCGAGCGCAATCGCCAGCGATGCGGCGAGCGCGCTGAGCGTGGTCAAGGCGGCCAGCGTGAAGTGATCATAGGCCGCCAGCGCGCGTTCAAGCTGCGCCAAGGTAGCGGCGCTCTGCGGGCGGTGAATCACGCCGCTGATGCGCGTGAACTGTACTTGCCAGCGCGCCTCGGCAGCCAGCAGCAGCGGCTCCCATAATTCAAGCTGGCGCGCGTGCAGCGGCTCTTCCGGCTCGGCGCGGTAACACAGCGTATCGGTTTCGGCGTAGCGCAGCAGCGCGGCGATGGTCCCGGCCCGGTCCGCGGCGATCACGTCAATCGCCAGATCGGCCAGATCACGCAGCGGCAAGCTGTCTGGATTAACCGTGGGGCCTTGCGCGGCCCATTCCGCCGCCAGCGCGGCGGCCAACGCGGCGGATGGCACCACTTGCGCGCTGCCCGCCTGCGTTTTGACCGGACGGGCATCAAGCAGCACTTGCCACCCGCCACCCGCCGCTGAAACCGCCGCGTCGCTCCAGAAGCGCTTCATTTGTCGGGCGTCTTCCATTTGCGCGCGAGGAACAGCGGCAGGAACAGGAATTCCAGCAATCCGAACACCGCAAAGGCCGCGCCGGCCGGACGCGGGATCGCGATCTTGCCGGTCAGCGAAAGCAAGCCGACCACGATAATCGCGACGCTGAGCAAGCGGATCGCGGCGAGCAGGAAAAAGCGCTGTTTGGCCAGATCGTCATTGTTCATTGCAAAAGCTCCTTCAGATGGGCTGGATTTACGGCCACTGCGGCAGCTCCAGCACCCCGCAATTCGGCGGCGGTGTGATAGCCCCAATCGACCCCCAGCGCGCGCACCCCGGCAGCCTTCGCCATCGCTATGTCGAACACCGTATCGCCGATCATCACGGTCTGCGCCGCGCCCGCACCAGTTTCAGCCAGCGCCGCTGCGATCATCGCGGGATGCGGTTTCGACGGGTGGTGATCGGCGGTTTGCAGCGTGGCAAAGTATTTGGTCAGGCCGTGCATCGCCAGACAATGCTCCAGCCCGCGCTGGCTCTTGCCGGTCGCCACGCCCAGCACCCAGCCGGCGGCGGACAAATTGGCGATCAGATCGGCGATCCCGTCATACA
>JANMBA010000395.1:0-3081 GCA_031360105.1 Novosphingobium sp. | reverse complement strand
AACGCTTCACCTCGAAGGCGCGAAGTACAACATCCGGGTCAACACGCTGGCCCCGGTGGCAGGCACCCGGATGACCGAAGATCTGGGCATGCCCGAAGCGCTGTTCAATGCGCTGAAGCCCGATAACGTTACTCCGATGGCACTGTATCTGGTCAGCGAAGATGGCCCGACCAACATGATTTGCGGCGCGGGCGCAGGCGCGTATCACGCGGCTTACGTCACCCTGACCCCGGGTATTGCTTTGCCCGAGGATGAACGCACACCCGAGGGCATTGCGGCCAACTGGGACGCAATCATCGACCGTACTGGCGAGACTGTGCCGCAATCAGGCAACGAGCAATCAGGAGCGGTGATGGCGGCCCTGGCCAAAATCGGCGGGCTGGGCTGATCGCCACGCTGGATTGACGCCAGCCGCTGCAAGGCATGCTGCTACTGCTCGTTTGAACCTGGCTTGCGCCACACCCAATTAGCGATAAAGCCCCCCGAAGGCGCTGCTTTCGGGGGGACTTCGTGTTCGTCGGGATGCGGGGATGTAGCAATCGGCGGAGCAGGCAACTGAGAGCGATTGTGCGGTCGGCGGCAGCCCAATTAGTATTGCGCGCCCGAAATTATTCGTGTCACCGCAATTCGCCCGCGTAGATCGAATTCTCGAACATGGGGTAAAGCGCAAGCGACTCTGGCCAACTGTCCGGCCAGAGCCGCTTGCCGACCGGTCAATAACCAGAATAACCGCCGTTGTCATAACTACGGTAGCGGCGCCGTTCGTTGCGGCGATGATCGCGGCTGTGCTCGCGGTTCAGCTCGCCGTGCTCGTAGCGGTGTTCCTCGCGCAAATCTCCGTGCAACCGCCGATGCTCCCAACGCGAAACCCCTTCTTCATGCGCCCGGGCATGTTCGTCATCGAGATAGTCGTGCGTATCGTCGTGCTGATCTTCAAGATCGTCGTGCTGGGCATCGTGCTGGCGGTACTGATTGCCATAGCCATTGCCGTAATACGGCTGGCCGTAGCCGGAGCCGATCGACACCGACCAGCTGGTCTGCGCTGAAGCAGCCGTGGGCAGGACCGCGGCAAATGCGGCCAGTCCAAACAAGGGAAGGATAGTTGTCGGTTTCATCTGAAGGTCCTCTCGCATATTCGCTCGCGCCAGATTAGCCGAATGTCCTGCACGGCGGCTGAATAGCTTGCTGAGCGCTCGTTCAGCTTTCGAACGACCGGCGGCGGAGCGCCTTACCCCACGACCACCTTCATCAACCGCCGCTCCAGCGGGAACAGCACGCCCGCCAGCTCATGCCCGCGTTTGAGCACGTGGCCGCCTTCGCCGAACAGCGTCCACATGCCTTGCTTGGCGCGCAAAGCGGGGCGTTTTCCGATGTAATTACGGTGGTAATTACGGTGCCACGTGCAATTACAGTGCCACGTGCAATATACCCGATTTAACGCGTTCTGCCGGTTTGCGCCCGCGCTTGGCGGCGGCCAGCTTTAATCCGGTGATGTCTTCCATCCTGGCCAGCCAATCGGTTGATCCCACCGGGCGGCCGATGGTTTCGGCCTTGCGCAGCGCGGTGTAGGTTGTGGGCTCATCGAAATCCGCGCCGAGGAAGGCTGCGAAGTCTCCGACCCGGTCCAGCGCCGGGGCCACCGTGACCACATGATCGTCCTGCCCGCACAGCAAAGCCCGCGTGCTTGACCACTGCCAGTCTTCCGCCCGGCTAACCAGTCGCGCGCGAACCGGATTGAGCGCGACATAACGCAGCGCCGCGACGAAATGCGTTTCATCCATCGCCACCGATCCGAAGCGGCCTTGCCACAAATGCCCCGTCACCCGCCTCCGGGCATTGATATAGCCGGTGTAACTGCGGTGCAAATGGCTGAACGTGCGCGCCAGCCCGTCCTCATCTTGGGGCACCGCGATAATGTGAACGTGATTGGGCATCAGACAATAGGACCAAATTTGCACCCCGGCCCGCTCTGCCGAAGCCGCGAGCAGATCGAGGTAGAGCGCGTAATCGCCGTCCTCGAAAAACGTCCGCTCACGCCGGTTCCCACGCTGCGTCACATGGTGCGGGTGGCCCGGAAGCACAAAGCGGGGAAGTCTCGCCATCCACGTGCCTTGGCGAGGAATCGCGCATCCGTCATAATAAGGGTATATCGTACGTGTCACCGTTTTCACCGTTTTCGGAGATGCGGCTCGACCTGCCTGACCTTGCGGCAACATCCGGCTAGCTTGCACCCCGCCCGATTGGCGATAAAGTCCCCTCGAAGGCGCAGTTTTCGGGGGGATTTTCATGGTCGGGATGCGGGTGGAACGCGGGGTGGCTTCGCTCAGGGTGCGCGCGGTGGTGGCGCAAGTGCTGCTCGGCGTGTTCCTGCTGGTGACGGTTCTGGTTACGCTCGGCGCGCTCTATCTCGCCTTCCGCGAGGTGCAGAGTGGCTACGGGCTGTTTGAATTTCTCGAGCCGGTCGGGGCGTTTTACATCGTACTGGCACAGATCCCGGCGGCCATCGCGCTCAGCTTTTGGGTGTGGCGCGGCCATGCCAATCTGGCCGAGGATGACTTGCGCGAGCTGCGCTACAATCCGCTGAAAGCCGTGCTGGCGCTGTGGATTCCGGGCATCAACCTGGCCATGCCCAAGGCGGCGATGCGCGAGCTGTGGAACCGCAGCCACGGCGAGGAAGCATGGCACGGCCAGCAAAGCGTCGATGCTATCAATTCGTGGTGGACTTGTTACGTGATCGGCACGGTGATTCTGACCCTGCTGACCGCATTGGTCCTGATCGATCGCTACACCAACCTCGCCTTCCTCACCCCGCCCGGCACCAACATGCTGGCGCTGGCGTTTTCCTCAGCCTTGCTAGGCATCGCGGCGTGGCAACTGCTGCGGATCGTGGGGCGCGTGACGATTGCGCAAGCAACGGTGACAAGTGTGGGGGATACGTTTGCGTGAGCTCTACCCCAGACCTGAACCGTCATCCCGGCGCAGGCCGGGGCCCCGACCAAAAAAACTAAATTCGCGTCGGGGGATTTTTTTCTGCGGGGGGGGCCCCCGCCGGCGCCGGGGTTAAGAGGCAGATTGTTGTTT
>JANMBA010000388.1:0-10515 GCA_031360105.1 Novosphingobium sp. | reverse complement strand
AGCGACCAGCACCCCGCCCAGCCAGATCAGCGTCACAAACGGCTTCCACCACAGCCGCAGCTGCCAGCGCCCATCGGCGGCTTCTTCGCCCAGTACCGTATAGAGCTGACCGTTCCAGCGGGTCAGGATCGCGCTTTCGGTGGTTTGCTGCGGCGGGGTCCAGAAACTGCGCGCTTGCGGGTTTAGTTCGCGCGGGGCAGCGCCGCCGTAACTCGCCGCCAAAGTCGCCTCGAGCGCGGTCCAGTTCGGCCCGGTGACCGGCTCAACCCGGTTCAATCGGACCAGCCAAGGGCCAACTCCGACCGTCTCCCCAATCCGGGCCGCGACCAGCTTTTCGGTGCTGAATGCGCTGTCACAGGCCACCCCCAGCAAGGCCACGCCAATCCCGGAATGCGCGATCACCATACCCCACAGCGGCAGCGTGACTGTGCGCAGCCGCCGCCCTTTGAGCGGAACCAGCGCGATCATCAGCAAGGCGGTGCCCAGGGCAATCCCCAGCAGCGGCAGCACCGCCAGCCCTTTAACCGCGAGCCACACGCCCACGCCCAGCAGCACCAGCACCGGCAGGATCACCATCGGTTTCAGCCGTGCCAGCCGATCGCCCCGCCAGCGCAACATCGGGCCGATCCCCATCACTACCAGCATCGGCAGCACAAACACCGCCGTGGCCGGGTTGAAATAGGGCGGGCCAACCGAAACCCGCGCGCCCAACGCCTCGGCCAGCAGCGGGTACAGGGTTCCCAGCAGCACGATCCCCAGCGTAGCGGTCAGCATGACGTTGTTGAACACCAGCGCACTTTCGCGGCTGACCACGGCAAACCGCTCGCCTTCGCTGACGGTTCCAGCGCGCAAGGCGAAGATCGTCAGCGCCGCGCCGATATTGATCGCCAACAGGGCCAGGATGAAGCTGCCGCGCTCTGGATCGACGGCAAAAGCATGCACGCTGGTCAGCACGCCCGAGCGCACCAAAAAGGTGCCGATCATCGACATCGCGAAGGCCACCACCCCCAGCATTACGGTCCACGCGCGCAAGGCATTGCGCGCCGCGAGCACCGCCGCGGAATGCAGCAGCGCAGTTGCCGCCAGCCACGGCATCAGCGAGGCATTCTCAACCGGATCCCAGAACCACCAGCCACCCCAGCCCAGTTCGTAATAGGCCCAGTACGATCCGGCGGTGATCCCCAGCGTCAGGAAAATCCACGCCCCCAGTACCCACGGGCGCATCGCGCGGGCAAATAGCGGGGATACTTCGCGGGTGAGCAGCGCGCCCACCGCAAAACTGAACGCCACCGATAGCCCGACATAGCCGATGTAGAGCGTGGGCGGATGGAACGCGAGGCCGGGGTCTTGCAGCAGCGGGTTAAGCCCATTGCCCTCCGCCGGGACCGGATCGAGCCGCGCAAACGGGTTCGACGCGATCAGCAGAAAGGCGTAAAATCCCAGACTGACGAACGCCTGCGCGGCCAGGGTGGCGAGCATCGTCGGTTCGGGCAAGCGCCGCTCAACCAGCGCGACCATACCGCCCGCCAGCGCCATCACCGTCACCCACAGCAGCATCGAGCCTTCGTGATTACCCCAGGCCCCGGCCACTTTGTACAGCAGCGGTTTGGCCGAATGTGAATTGGCTGCAACCAGCGCGACCGACAAATCGGTCCGCCAGAAGATCGCGATCAGGCAGGCGAAGGCGATGCCAACCAGCGCCGCTTGCACCACCGCCGCCGGGCGCACCACTGCCGCCAGCGGATTGTCGGGCAATCGCAGCGACAGGAACCCGCCGAACAATTGCAGCGCCGCCAGCGCCGCCGCCAGCCACAGGGCGGCCAAGCCAAGCGTCGCGATCATTTGGTCACGGCCACCTTTTGATGCGCTTCGCGGTCAGTCATTTGTTGCATTTCGCGCGGCACGTATTTTTCGTCATGCTTGGCCAGCAGGTTATCCGCCACGAAGGTACCATCGGCGCGGCGGTGGCCATCGGCGACCACGCCCGAGCCTTCCTTGAACAGATCGGGAGTGATTCCGGTGAAAGTTACCGGCACCCGCGCGGTGCCATCGCTGACCACGAAATTGATCGTGATCCCGTCCGCCGCGGTTTTGAGCGATCCGGCTTGCACCATTCCGCCCAGCCGCACCGCGCGATCGGGCTGCGGCGGCTTGCTGGCCATTTCGGCCGGCAGATAGAAATACGAGGCCTGATTGCGCAGCGCCCAGGCCGCCAGTAACCCGGCGGCAATCAACGCCGCCGTGGCCGCCAGCACCAGCACCAGCCGCTGGTGTTTGGGCTTGATCGCCCCGTTCATGGCGCGCGGCTCCGTTCGCGCCGCGCCTCAGCCCGGCGCATCGCCGCCCAGCTGTGCAGCACCAGCGCCACGGTTCCGCCGACACCCAGACCATAAGCGGCATAGACGAATGCCCAGTGGTTCAGCCCCTCATGCATCAGCAAATTCCGGGGCAAAATCCTGAGCGCGGCGGCGCAGCCGGGCCTCGGTCTGCTGATCGGCCAGGATCGCGCGCATTCGGGCCAGCACCACCCCGCCAAACAGCAACGAGAAGCCCAGCGTTGCAGCCAGCAGCGCGTACAGAAATTCCGGCGCCATCGCCGATTTGCCCAGCGTAATGCTCGGCGGCTGGTGCAGGCTGTTCCACCAGATCACCGAATAATGGATGATCGGAATGTTCACCGCCCCGACCAGCCCGAAAATCGCGGCGATCCGGGTATTGCCGTGTCCTGATCGCGCCGCCGCATCGGCCAGCGCCAGATAGGCGCAATAGAGGAAAAACAGCACCAGCATCGAGGTCAGCCGCCCATCCCAGACCCACCACGCGCCCCACGCCGGGCGGCCCCACAATGATCCGGTGACTAGGCACAACAGCGCAAAAAATGCGCCGGGCAGCGCGGCGGCACGGGCGGCAATGCTGGCCAGCGGGTGCCGCCAGACCAGCTCGCTCAGGCTGGCCAGCGCGATAATGCTCCACCCGCCCATACCCAGCCACGCGGCCGGCACATGGATGAACAGGATCCGCACCGTTTCGCCCTGCAATTGTTCGGGCGGCGCACCGAACAAACCCCAGGCCAGCGCGGCGACGGTCAGGCCGCCGCCAATCACCAGCAACGGCCCAGTAAACAGCCGCGCCAGACGCAGGAACCGGGCAGGATTGGCAAAGCCGTGCATGGACGCTTTCATCAATTTTCGAGGCGCAAATCAGGCCCGCGCCGCTGTGCCACGCAGCGCAATGGCGAGCAAGCGCCAAGCGGGGCGAATGAGGCATATTATCACACCTGCGACCGGAAAAACCCGCGCCTCAACAGTGGGAAATGGGGCGATCGATGGGTCTCGAACCCACGACCTCCGGTACCACAAACCGGCGCTCTAACCAACTGAGCTACGATCGCCACAACCATGCCTGACCCTGGGCCCACATGACAGGGGCGCGCAATTGCATAAGGCGCGCGCGATGGGAAGAAAAAACTGAGCCGGGCGGTGCCTCATTGGACCCGGTCAAGCAGAACAAAAATTAACCCTCTTTGGTTAGTTTTCTCAGTAATCACGCAGGGATGGGAAATTATGTTGTGAGTGCCAAGCCAAAGATTGCGAAACTTGAGCTGGAAGCCCCCCGGCCCAACACCCGCCGGGTGACGCGCCGCATTGCCGGTGCGATGGCAACGGTCCGTACTTCGGGGGGCGAACGCAGCCGCGCGCGGATCCGTGATGTTTCAGTATTCGGGTGCAGTCTGGTGACCGGCGCCGGCTGGATGCGCACCGGAATTTTCATAACGGTGCAGCTCACGGCGGACTGGTCGATCCCGGCCATTGTCCGCTGGGCGCGCGACGGCGTTGGCGGGGTGGAATTCCTGCGCGCGATCAGCGAGGCGGACGCGCGCAATATCGCCGGCGAATAGGCCCAGCGCATCGCAAAAGGGCGGCCCTGCACGAGCCGCCCTTGGGAATTTCTATCTGCGCAGCGCTCAGCTCTTTTTGAGCGTGAGTCCGCCGAACCGCTTGTTGAACTGGGCAACGCGGCCGCCTTGATCGAGCTGACGGGTGCCGCCGGTCCAGGCCGGGTGCGAGGTCGGATCGATTTCGAGCACCAGCGTAGCGCCTTCCGTGCCCCAGGTAGAGCGCGTTTCGAATACAGTACCGTCGGTCATCTGCACCTTGATGGTGTGATAATCGGGATGGATATCGGCCTTCATAGCTTTGGTCTTTCACTGTGGCCGGTACCGACCGGCCTGAAAACGAAGCGCGGCGCATAGCGGGGGCTTGCGGGGAAATCAAGCGCTGAGGCCACCCCCTGCCCCTCCCGCATGCGCGCGAGGAGCGAGACTTACCGCGGCAGAGCCAAGGTTAGCCGCAGCAAGTTGGGCGGTCAGCCCGGCGCATCCGCAATCATCGCAGTGAACTGCACATCGCAGGTGACCTTGCCTTCAACCGAGGCCTGCCCCCAGAACTTGCAGACCCGGCTGCGCTTCTGGATAAACCCGGCCTTCAGGTCGAGCAGCACGCCGGGTTCGACCGGAGCGCGGAACTTGGCCTGTTCGATCGCCATGAAATAAACGAGTTTGCCGGTTCCGGCGAGCCCGAGCGTTTCGACCGCGAGGATCCCGGCGGCCTGCGCCAAGGCTTCGATTTGCAGCACCCCGGGCATGATCGGGCGGCCCGGGAAATGCCCTTGAAAATAGCCCTCGTTGAAACTGACCGCCTTGATCGCGTGAATTTCGCCATCGGCGACCAGCGACACGACCCGGTCTACCAGCAACATCGGATAGCGATGCGGCAAGGCGGCCAGAATCTGCGGAATGTCATAGCTCAGCGCGGGTGATGGACCCGCGCCGGCTGTGACTTCTGCCGAGGTACTTTGATCGGTCATCGCTGCCCTCCCGCGCGATCGGGTTTAGCGGCCTTCGGGCTGCGGACCGGCGGGCTTGGGCGGCGTGGACGCCGGACGCGGAACGACTGGCGCGGTGCCAGTGGCCGGACGCGGCTGCTGCTGTTGCTGAGCCTGCTGCTCACGCTGGCGGCGCGGTTGCCAGCCCGGCGGCGGGTTGATCTGCGCCGTTGGCACCAGCACGTTGAGTTCGCCAACCAAGGCGGCGGATACGTCATAGATCGGCGCCGACAGGATCACCGCGTCGGGGTTCAGCAACAGCGTCAGGCCGCGGCTGCGCATCACGTTCTGCACGGCCTGCGGTAATTTGTCGGTGACTTGTTCGATCACATATTCGTCGGACGTCTGTGCCGGGGCCAGGATCTGCTTGATATCGGCTTCACCCTGCGCCTGAGCCTGCTGGATCGCAGTGTATTCGGCTTGCAGCACCGAATCGGGCTTTTTTGCAGTACGATCAGCATTGAACTGGTCAGCCAGCGGCTTGAGCTGCGCTTCGAGCTGACCCAGCCGGGCCTGCGCTGCATCGTAAATCGGCTTGTAATCGACTTTGCGCTTTTCGGTCGCAGCGCGGTAGGCATTGGTGCTGGCGACCGCTGATTGCAGATCGGCCACACCGATGCCCGCCACCGCGATGCCGCGCTGAGCGGGTGCCGCCGCCGGAGCAGCTGCGGGCTTCTTGACAGTCTGCGCCAAACCGGGCTGCGCTACGAGTACCGCAGCAAGCGCGCTGCCAAGAGCGAATTTGAACATATTGGTCATTAGAATTGGGTTCCTACGTTGAACGTGAAGGACTTGGTGTTGTCACCTTTGACCTTCAACAGAGTCTTGGCAAAATCGATCCTGAACGGGCCGAATGGCGAATTCCAGTTCACCCCGATACCGACAGAAATGCGCGGCTTGGGTGAATTGCCCACGAAAATTTCCTGAAACGCCGGCACGGTTGATCCGATCTTGGTATTGGCGAGCGAGGCGACTCCATAGCAGGTTGGCGGCGCAAGATTGGTGGCGGACGTCGTCTGTGAGACTGCGGATGGAACGCAGACCGGAACTGGTGACATATCGAACGCCGCCGCATCGATCTGGGTGTACAGCGCGGCGCCGGTGGGATCGCGCGTTTGAATGAACGTGCCGCCCGGGAACAGGCTCCTTTCCCGCAATGGTTCGCGCAGACCCCAGACCGCGCCAGCATCGACGAACAGCGAAGGCCGCAGCCCCAATTCCTTGGCGCCCGAGCCCAGCGGGATTTCCAGCTCGGCATGGGCGAGGTAATAATACCGGCCGCCCAAGGCATCGTCGATCACCTGTTTGCGGTCAGTTACGACCAGTCCTGTGCCCGGATGAGCTGGATCATCGATGATGAACTGGCGGATGATGCGCGGACCTACGCCGCGGATATCGAACCCGCGAATTTGCGGCTCGCCCAGATAGAACCGGTCTGTCAGGCGGATCGCATCGGGGCCCGGCCCCGCACCGCCGCCGCCGCTCCACGGTATAATCGCGCCGCCTTCACCCTTCAGCGAGAAGATGAACCCCTTCGCGACGGTGTAATATTGCGATGCGTTCACTCGAACCCGGCCATATTTTACCGAACCGCCCAGCCCGGCAAAATCGAACGAAACCGAAGCAGCCTTGCCGTGACCCGGATGAACCCGGTTATCGAGCGCATCGTAAATCAGCGACATGCCCAGGATCGAACTGGTCCGTTTGCCCAACGCCTCGCACAGATACCGTCCGGCCAGCAACGGATCACATTGATACGTGCCATTGGAGCGGGTCGAATAATACTGGGTTTGATCGATCTTAACATCATCATAGTTGAACGTGTAGCTCGCCACCGCCGAAATATACTCGGTCACCGGAATCCCGGCGCGGACCTGAAAGCCGGTCGTGCCTTGCCGATAGATCGTGTTGCGGTTCGCATTTTGGTAGTTGAAACTGTTGAGATCGCGCCGATAGACGTTCACCCCCAGCGAAATATTGCGATCGAACACATAGGGTTCGGTGAAGCTGATATCGGCCTGCTTTGAATACTGCGAATAGGCCAGATTGAGCCCGATCGTCTGCCCGCGGCCGCGGAAGTTGCGCTGCTCGATCGAGCCCTGGAAGATCAGCTTTTCAAGGCTGGAATAGCCTGCCGAAAGCTGTAGCTGCCCGGTCGGCTTTTCCTCGACATTGGCTTCCAGGATGATCCGGTCAGGCGCCGATCCCGGCTTTTGCTGGACTTCAAACTTTTCCTGAAAGTAGCCCAGCGAGTTGATCCGCGCGGTCGAGCGTTTGACTTGCAGCGAGTTGAACGCATCGCCCTCGGCCAGCCGGAACTCACGGCGGATCACCTTGTCCTGCGTCAGTGTGTTGCCGTTGACGTCGATCTTTTCGACATAGACGCGCGGCGCTTCAGCGATCTGGAAGGTCAACCCCATGGTCAGCGATTCTTTGTCACGGGCATAGTCCGGACGGATATCGGCGAAGGCATAACCAAACGCACCGAGCGTTTCGTTCAGCTTGTCGATCGTGTCTTCTACCTGCTTGGCATCGTACCAATCGCCCTGCTTCATCGGCAGTTGCGCCGCGAGCCGGTCGCCATCGAAATCGCGCAACTGACTGTCAACCTTGATCGGACCGAATTTGTAGCGCGGACCTTCCTCGACCACATAGGTCAGGATGAAGTCCTTTTTGTCGGGCGTCAGTTCGGCCACCGCCGAAACGATCCGGAAATCGGCATAGCCCTTGGTCAGATAATACTGCCGCAGCTTTTGCTGATCGAAGGCCATCCGGTCGGGGTCATAGGTCGTGCCCGACGAGAAGATGCGGGTGATGCTGGCCTGCTTGGTGAACATCTGATCGCGCAAATCGCCATCGGAAAAGTTCTCATTCCCGATGATGTTGATCTGGCGGACCTTGCTCTTGGGCCCTTCGTTGATCTCAAACACGATATCGACGCGGTTCTGATCGAGCATGACCATCTTGGGTTCGACCGATGCGGCAAACCGCCCCTGCCGCTTGTACAGCTCGATAATCCGCGCGACGTCCGCGCGGACTTTGGAACGCGTGAAAATCTGGCGCGGGGCCAGCTTGATCTCGGGCGTGATCTTCTCGTCCTTGATGCGCTTGTTACCCTCAAGCACGATCCGATTGATCACAGGATTTTCTTTAATTTCGATCGTCACGTTACCGTTGTCATTGCTGACCTTGACGTCGGAAAACAGCTCGGTCGCGAACAGATCCTTGAGCGCCTGATCGGCCGCCGCTTGCGAATAGGGCTGGCCCACGCGCAGCTTGATGTATGACCGGATCGTATCGGGTTCGAGCCGCTGCGCGCCATTGACCGTGATCGACTGGATCGGGACGGCAACCTCGGGCGCGGCGACCGGTACTGCTGTCACTGGTGCCGGGGCGGGTGGGGCAGCGACTTGCGCCAGCGCGGCTTGCGGAGCACCGGCCAGGATCGTGGTCCCCAGCAGCACTGCGGCGAGCCTCAGGCCCGCGTGCGCAGCAGGAAAACGATCAATCAGGCAAGGTGTATTAAGCACGGCTGTTCCCGTCAATTTGAGCTGCGGCAGGTGCCCAAAACGGACAGGTCACCCGCAGCGTGCAGGCATGTCGCCGCCCTCTGCCCGATGCGTCCCGTCCGATCAAGCAAAGTTGCTGCTACCTTCCGCAGATTTACACGTCCAGCCCCGCAGTTCGGTTCTTCAGAGCGCGGCTCTACAAGAACATCCCGGCAAGGTCATTCACTGTGACGAACACCGCAAAAGCCAGCACAAATGCCATGCCAATCCGGAACGCCCATTCTTGACTGCGCAGACCCAGCGGTTTGCGGCGGATCGCTTCCGCGGCATAAATCGCCAGGTGCCCGCCGTCGAGCGTGGGGATTGGCAGCAGGTTGATGAATGCCAAGTTAATTGAAATGAGCGCGGCAAAACCCACGAACGGTAACCAGCCCAATGAGAGCATTTCACCGGAGAATTTTGCGACCTTGGGCAGCCCGCCCATTTCGCGCACCGAACGCTCGCCCGTGATAATCTGTTTCAGCCCGATCGCCATCATCCGGGCGATGCCGATGCTCTGCACCGTGCCATAGCCGACCGCGCGCAGCGGATTAACCCTCTGATACTGCAAGCCCGCACTGCCGATCCCCAGCAGCCCGCGCCGCGCCTCGTTACCGAACTGATCTTTGCTGACATCGAGCGCCAGCTTGATCGGCGTTTCGAGGCGGCGCCCAGCGCGCTCGTAAGCAATCGTCACGGTAGCGCCGGGATAGAGCGCGACACGCGGGGCGATGTCGGCAAAATCATCGATCTGCGTACCATCGATCGCGACAATCCGGTCCCCGGTTTGAAGGCCAGCGGCCTGAGCCGCCGAACTGGGTGAAAACATGCCGATTACGGGCGGCGACGAAGGAATGCCAAAGGCCATCGCAAAGCCCGCAAAGATCAGGATTGCGGTCACCAGGTTGGCCATTGGTCCGGCCAGAATGATGATCACGCGCTGCCACAGTTCCGCCCCGGCCAAAGTGCCCGGCGTGGCCGCTTGCGCACCGCCAGCGGGCTTGCTCGATGGGTCAGCATCACCGGCAAACATCACATATCCGCCGAGCGGAAACGCCGCGAGCCGCCAGCGGGTGCCGCGCTTGTCGATCCGGTGCCACAGCTCTTTGCCGAACCCGACCGAGAACGTTTCGGCGCGCACCTTGAACATCCGCCCGGCAAAATAATGCCCCAGCTCGTGCAGCACGATCAGCGGCCCGAGCAGCAGGATGAAGGCGGTGACAGTCAACAAGATTGACGGGGACTGGGGCAATTCAGGCAAGCTCCAATAATTCGCGCGCGTGCGCCCGGGCGGCATAATCGACTGCGATTACATCGTCCAATGAGCGTGGCGCAGCAGGACTGTAGCGCGACATTAGTTCCGCGACCATTACCGCGATGCGGGTGAACCCGATCTGACCAGACAGAAACGCAGCAACCGCGATTTCGTTCGCGGCGTTGAGCACAGCGGGGGCCGCCCCGCCCGCCTCGGCCGCCGCCCGGCACAGCGCGGTGGCGGGAAACCGGGCTTCATCGGGCACACGGAAAGTCAGCTCACCCAGCTGGGCCAGATCGAGCGCCGCGCAGGGCGTATCCATCCGCGCCGGGTACGCGAGGGCGGAGGCAATCGGCACCCGCATGTCCGATGGGCCAAGCTGCGCCAGCGTCGATCCATCGCGATATTCAACCATCGAATGCACCACCGATTGCGGGTGAATAATGATCCGCAACTTATCCAGCCCGACCGGAAACAGGTGATGCGCCTCGATCAGTTCGAGGCCTTTGTTGAACATCGTCGCGCTATCCACGCTGATCTTCGCGCCCATCGCCCAATTGGGATGCTTGACCGCTTGCGCCGGGGTGGCAGCGGCAAGCTGCGCAGACGACCAATCGCGGAATGGCCCGCCCGATGCAGTGAGTGTGATCGAGCGGACATCGGCCAGATTGCTCCCCGCCAGGCACAGAAAGATCGCGTTGTGCTCGCTATCAACTGGCAGCAGCGTGGTGCCATATTGCGCGACGGCATCCAGCATCACGTCACCGGCAGAAACCAGCGCTTCCTTGTTGGCGAGCGCCACCGCGCGGCCCTGTTCAATTGCCGCCA
>JANMBA010000387.1:0-8058 GCA_031360105.1 Novosphingobium sp. | reverse complement strand
CATTTCCGCAGTTGCCTGAAGCGATCCCTTGGTCCCTTCGTGCATCAAATCGTACCAGCGCAGCAATGTGGGGTCGCTGATCAGCAGGCGCGGGGCATCATAGAGCGCCTTGGTTGCACCCAGCCCCTCGGCGTGATCGGTGACCACCAGAAAATCGAGTGGACGCGCCAGCTTGGCTTTGATCCCGGTTGACGAGGTAACCTCCTCACCGCTGGCAAACCGCAGCGCCGCTTCGGGATCGAGCCGGTTGCCGAACCCGAAGGCATCGACCGAATTGGAAGTATGAAGATGCGTGTCGCCCCAATAGACCCGCTCTGGAAAAGCACTGTCTTTGACCTCAGCCGGGTTGGCCACCATCCGGGTCAACTTTTTGCAGCCACTGGCCAATCCCGTTGATCCCAACAGCAGCAGCGCCGCTAATACCGCTTTGCGCATCGGCCTTGCCCTCCATTTTTGGTTTTCATTGGCAACTTGCCAGAGTGTCACCGCAGGTCAAGCCGCGCGCTGAATTTGCGGGCCAGCCCGCCGTTCTGTGGCTGGGCGCACAGGGCGCAAAAGGGGGAGAAACGGGGTGCGGTTCGATCTGGTTGTGCTGGGCAGTGGCCCGGCCGGACGCCGCGCAGCGGTGCAGGCGGCCAAGCTGGGAAAGTCGGTGCTGGTGGTGGATAACCGCGCGCAGGTCGGCGGGGTTTCGGTTCACACCGGGACGATCCCGTCCAAAACCTTGCGCGAAACCGCGCTCAACCTGTCCGGGTGGCGCGAGCGCGGGTTTTATGGCCGCGCTTACCGCGTCAAGCGCGAGATCAACGGGGCCGATCTTTCGGCGCGGCTGGGCAAAACTCTATCGCACGAGATCGAGGTGCTGGAGCACCAGTTCGCGCGTAACGGCGTGCGCACGATGATCGGGGCCGGGCGGTTTATCGATCCGCACCGCATCGCCATAACCAGCGATGGTGCGGCTGAGCAGGTCGTCGAGGCAGGCCGGGTGCTGATCGCAGTCGGCACTGCGCCGCACCGGCCCGCCGGCGTGCCGTTCGATGGCCACACCGTGCTCGATAGCGATCAGTTCATCCAGAAACCACGCGTGCCGCGCAGCCTGACAGTGATCGGCGCGGGCGTGATCGGGCTGGAATATGCCACCATTATGAGCGCGCTGGATGTGCCGGTGACGCTGGTCGAACCGCGCGAACGGGTGTTGGAATTCATGGATCAGGAAGTGGTGGAACACTTGATCTACCAGCTGCGCGATCAGGGCATGCGGCTGCTGCTGGGGGCAGAAGTTGAGCGTGTGAAACTGGCTGAAGCGGGCGCGGTTTGCGAACTGGCCGATGGCCGCGTGCTGCGTTCGGACATGGTGCTGTATACCGCCGGGCGGCACGGCGCGACACACGGCCTTGATCTGGCCGCCTGCGGGCTCGAAGCCGATGCGCGTGGGCGTTTATCGGTTGAACCGGGGACTTATCAAACTCAGGTGCCGCACATCTATGCCGCCGGGGATGTGATCGGCTTTCCCAGTCTCGCTTCAACCTCGATGGAACAGGGCCGGGCAGCGGCCTGTCATGCCTTTGGCCAGCCGCTGGCGGGCGGCGGGGCAAACTTTCCGATCGGGATCTATGCCGTGCCCGAACTCTCGTCAGTCGGACTCTCCGAAGAAGCCGTGCGCGCGCAGGGGTTCGCATACGAGTGCGGAATTGCGCGGTTTCGTGAGACTTCGCGCGGGCATATCATGGGGGTCGATGCCGGGATGCTCAAACTGATTTTCGATCTGCCGACACGGCGTCTGCTGGGTGTCCACATCATCGGCGAAGGCGCGACTGAACTGATCCATATCGGCCAGGCGGTGATCGAGCTTCGCGGCGGGATCGACTATTTCATCGACAACAGCTTCAATTATCCGACGCTGGCCGAAGCCTACAAAATCGCCGCGCTCGATGCCTGGAACCGGCTGCGCCATGCGCCGGATGCCGTGGTCAAACTGCACCGCCGGGCGCGTGCAGGATGAGGGTCCGTGCGCCAAAATGCGTGGTTTAACAGAGCAGAAGCCAGCACGGTTGCCGCCAGTATTGTGCCAAAATGGCACCCTGAACCGGGTTCGCGCAATCAATTCGACAATACGCCCAATTTCAAGCAGTCTTGATCCGATAACGGGGAATTGGGGTTGATTACTATGAGCACGGTTTTTCCAGGCGGTAGGGCCGTCAGTTCGCGGGCGAACCGCACGGCCCGGCTGGCTTTGAAGGTGGGGGCCAGTGCCTTGGCCTTGCTGGCGACCCCGGCGCTGGCGGATTGTGTGCCTAATACCACTTATTACGGCACTTACGTTGTCTGCACCGGCAACGATCCTGATGGCATTATTGTGTCAGCAATTTATGCATCGGTCATTGTGACACTTGGCGCGAATGTCGATAGCATCGTCGCGACCAATTATCCCAATCCATACAATCCAAGCGGCTCAGCGCTGATCGACGTTGCAGGCACCGTGACCAATGGCCTGGTGATCGACAGCGGAACGAGCGCGCAACCGTTCAATCCCCCCACCGAAGACGTCGCGTTGACTGTTGCGGCGACCGGCAGGATTAACGGCGCAGCCCCAATCCTGCTGCGCACTCAGCCAGGGTCATTTTTCGCACGTGCCACCGCCACAATTGTCAACAACGGCGAAATCCGTACGACCGTTGGCGCAGGCCCGGCGATTGTTGCGCTCGGTTCCGGTGCACGGATTTATTCGCTAACTAACAGCTCTACCGGATCGATTGTGGGCGGAATTCAGGCCGACATTGGCGCAATCGACAACCAGGGACTGATTGACGGCCTGTCCAATTCAGCAATCGCGCCGGGCGGCGAATTTACCCCAGCTTGGCAGGGTAGGTTCGCTGGACCATGATTACTGACATATTCGCGCGTCGCTACGGCAGCATCCAGCTTCGCCCCCAATACTTCCAAGAAGACCATCGCTTTATGGTCCAAGCGGCCACGATGATCGGGAATCCTCTTTGGGTTGGGCACTCGGGAGAGGGGGTTGCAAAAGCAACGGAAGAGGGCCTCAAGCAGGTTCACGACATCGTTGCACTTGAGCTGGGTCGGGAGCGGCTAAGCGATCAATATTGGTGGAGAAATCACACGTGGAATGGCAACACCACCAACACGGCCCACAAATTCACTTACACCCAGATGGTTTGGAATTTTCTGAAAGAGATACCCAAGGACACAAGCGCCGGTGACACTTGGGTCAAGGATCGTTTGAGCTTCACTGAACTGGCATTTCGGAGACGAGGTGAAGCAGTGGCAGAGGCGAACAGACTGCTTCCAGCGGCTCTGGAAAAGGCGGGTCAACCTGACTGGGCTGCGCCAAGCCAAGGTATCCGCGTTCCGGGAAAACTGCGCGACGGCTTGAAAGCGATGAACGCGCGGAT
This sequence comes from Novosphingobium sp., assembly GCA_031360105.1. Lineage (GTDB taxonomy): Bacteria > Pseudomonadota > Alphaproteobacteria > Sphingomonadales > Sphingomonadaceae > Novosphingobium. The sequence continues at coordinate 4,645 of JANMBA010000387.1, read as the reverse complement.
TAACGCAGCCTTCGATGAGTCAGTTGCAGATTTGAATGGGAGGATGCGGCTCGCAGGCTACCGGCTGCACTATCACAACGGCTTCATCCAGCTTTCGGAAGATGAGCTAGTCGAAGCTGAGGTGGCGAAGCCCTTCTGGGCATTGGTGACCGACACCCGCTTTGCCAACGTGGATTTGCAGCTCAAGGAGGCGATTGACCGGCGCGACCGGGGGGACCGAACATCGGCTTTCCACGCAGTCTGCGCGCTTGAGAGCTGCATCAAGATAATCTGCGACATCAAGGGCTGGACGAAGGGCATGGAGAAGGGGCCAGCCTACTATGTCGATCACCTCAACAGCAGGGCTAACGGACGCTTTATTGAGCCTTGGGAAGGGAAGACCCTCAAAGAAATGTTCACCGACGTTCGCAACCCCTTCGCCCACGGTCCCGGTCAAGAGCCTATGCCGACACTCAACATCGAGCAGACGCAATGGGCAATCGACACCTCAATGACATGGTGCAAATCTTTGCTCACCCGGCTTAAGTGAAAAGGGCGAAGAATCGACCACTGTGACAAACAGCCCCCCACAAATGCCACTGGAAGGGTGGGCGCGGACGTTCAACCAGATGTATGAAGGGTGGTTCCAGCCGGAGATTGAGCGCCGCGCGGCGAGTGGGTCTTTGCCTGCCCCCTTCGTGCTTTTTGCGGCTCAAGCGCTCTTTCCGCCGGAAGGGGCAACCCGGATATTGCTCAATGAAGAGGTGGAAGGCGAGGGCCTGATACGCGCACCCCGTGCGGTCGTGAAAGGTGAACCTGTCTTGCATAGCGACCTTGCAAACCTCGAAGCTTACGAGCTTCCAGATGAGCTGCTCGACAATGGCCACTTCACGATAATCCGCGCGGGTGACCGTTGGGGGATGTTCTTTAATTTCCTCAGCGGACGAGCGAAGGCGCGGGACCTGTTGGAACTAGGGTCGGAGTATCTGGCTGCGTCGGAAGCAAGTGCATCGAAGCGACATGACGGTCCCGCTGTCGATACGCTATTCAGTGCTGTCGAGCTAGCATCCAAAGCCGAGTTGATCCTTCTCCGGTCGCCCGCAGCGAAAGGTAAGACTCATGGAACGGTCGCGCGTGCCATCAACGCTTCGGCCAAGCTAGGCAACATTGACGTAGCTTTTGTTGCGCTCTTCAATCGACTCGGTCGCGAGCGTCCCTCGGCGAGATACGGCGATAAGAAGCATCGACCCCTCGCTCCTGAATTGAGTGACTTCGACCTTGTGCGCGCAGTCATAGAGCGCGGAATTGAAAGGGTCGAGAAGGCTACCAATCAAGCAGCTAGGAGAATTAGCCACTGAGAGCTACCCTACTAGGACACTCAGTGACACGGCAGGTCTCCTTGCCAAGTCCCGCCACAGGAGACCGCCGCAAACTGTTCCGCCTTTCGGATGACATCGAGCTGATCGAGGGAGGCGGCAATGGTAGCTAACTTGATCTGCCGAGGGCTGCGATCATCCGGCGCACACCTCCGCCCCCGTATAGTCGTTTGGAACCCTAGGGGCGTTCCCCCGTATGCCCCCTATGGCGATCCTCCCCGGCACTTTGGAGAGGGGAGGGGGTATGACTGACCGCCTCCTTACAACAACCGAGGCTGCCGAGCGGCTGGGCACAACGAGGCGAACACTCGAAGCATGGAGGTTGCCCGGAGAAGGCCCTACCTTTCGGAAGCTGGGCGCGCGCATGGTGCGCTATTGTCCAGAAGACTTGACTGCCTTCGTTGAAGCTGGAGCACGGCTGAACACCGCTGGCGGGACCCCGTAACGGGCTGCGGTAGGTGTGGACGGAAAGTGCTCCAAACGGCGCTCACTGCTCACACCTTGCTCACATGGAAGTCGCCCGGTGGTCGCTACTGCGCTCTAACGTATTGGAATATATGGTGGACACACTTGGGTTCGAACCAAGGACCCGCTGATTAAGAGTCAGCTGCTCTACCAACTGAGCTATGCGTCCATTCCGGCCAATCGCGCGGACCCCGATTCTGCGGGGAGCGCTCCCTATAACCAAAGTCGGCGGCGATGGAAGCGGTTTTAACGGTTGCACCGCTCAGCCCAGCGAAGGCCCGCGTTTGCTCCACCGATCGACCGCCATGATCGTGCCGACGCAAATCATGTTGGTCATCATGGATGAGCCGCCGTGGCTGATCCACGGCAATGGAATGCCCACCACCGGGGCGAGGCCCATAACCATCATCATGTTGATTGCCATGTAGAAAAAGATCGTAAAGGTCATACCCGCCGCGAGCAGACTGGAAAACCGGTCAGGGGCGCGGCGCGCGACGCCCATGCCCCAGCGCAGCACCCACAGGAATACCGCCAGCACAAACAGCCCGCCCAAGATGCCCCATTCTTCGGCCATCGTGGCAAAGGCAAAATCGGTGTGGGCTTCGGGCAGATATTCCAGATGGCTCTGGCTGCCATTGCCGAACCCCTTGCCGGACAGCCCGCCCGAGCCAATCGCGATTTTGGATTGGGTGATGTGATAACCTTTGCCCAGTGGATCGCTTTCGGGATCGAGGAAGATCGATACGCGGGCTTGTTGATAAGGCTTGAGCAGCAGTTTGAACGCCACCGGCACCGCAACCACGATGGCCGCGCCGACCCCGGCGAACCACGCCATTGGCAACCCCGCCAGAAAGATCACCACCGCCGCGCCAATCGTAATGGCAAGGCCGGTGCCCAGATCAGGCTGGGCCATGACCAGTAGCGCGGGCACACCGACCAAGGCCCCGGCGGGCAGCAGTGCGCGCCAGCTTTTGGTCATCGCCGGGGGCAGGGCGTCATAGAATTTGGCCAGCGCCAACACGATCGCTGGCTTCATCAATTCGCTGGGTTGCAGCTGCATGAACCCCAGATTGAGCCAGCGCTGGCTGCCGCCGCTGACTTTGCCCAGCACCTCGACCAGGATCAGCAGCACCACCAGCGTGCCGTAGATCGGAAAAGCTGTCTGCTTGAAGAAATCGCGCGGAAACCGCGAAATGACGAAGGCCATCAGCAGGAACACCGCGAAATGCACCTCGTGCAGCAAAGCCCAGGGCCGCAAGTGTCCGCCGGCTGCGGAATAAAGCACGACTGACCCGAATGTGTTCAGCACAAACAGCGGGATCAGCACTTGCCATGGTTCGCGTGCAATCGCCTCGGGGATGATCCGGCGGTTCATGGAGTGGTCACGCCCGGGCTGGCCATCGCGCTGGGACTTGCGCTGACAGGTGGAACCGCGCTGGGCGGCGGTGTCGCAGCAGCGGGCTGCGGATCCTCGGCCCGCGTCGTCGCGGCATTGCTGGGCGGAGTTTCAATCGGGGTCTGCTTGGCATCGGCCTGGCTGATCGCCGCCTTGACCGCCTCGTCATCCCCGACTTTAGGGGCAGAAGTGCCGTAACTGGCTGCGTAGGTCCGGTATTTGGCCGCCATCCGTTCGCTCGGGGTGCCGCCCCACGATTGTTCGAGCGCGGCGAGCGCCTCCAGCCCTTTGGCTGGATCGAACAGAAAGGTCATCACGTCTTTGGCAATCGGCGCGGCCGCGCGCGCGCCAAAGGTGCCGTGTTCGACGATCACCGACATCGCATAGCGCGGTGCGTCAGTGGGCGCATAGCAGACGAACAGCGAGTGATCGCGCGACTTCCAATCCCCGACATGACCGCGGCTGAGCAGCGCCCGGACCTGCGCGGTGCCGGTTTTGCCCGCCATCTTGATGCCGCCGATATCGATCTTGCTGCCGGCCCCGGTGCCCGCGCCGTTGACCACGCGGAACATCCCGTCATGCGCCACCGCCAACTGTTCCGGGGTGAACGGAAAGGCCGCGCCCAGCGCCTGTTCCTGCCCGAAAATCAGCGACGGCGTGAGGTTCTTGCCCGAGGCGATCCGCGCGGTCATCACCGCCAGTTGCAGCGGTGAGACCGAAACATAGCCTTGCCCGATCGAGGCATTGAGTGAATCTGCGGCGCTCCATTCCTGATGATACCGGCGCATCTTCCACGCCGCATCGGGAATGGTGCCATAGCGCTGCGCGGCCCCCGGCAGGATGAATTCCTGCCCCAGACCGAGCTGCCGCGCGACTGGCGCAATGGCATCGTAGCCCACCCGGCGCGCCATGCTCCAGAAATAGGTGTTGCAACTATGCTCGATCGCCGCGCGCATATCCATTGGGCCGTGCGAGGCATCACAGCGGAAGAAGCGGTTGCCGAGCTGGTAGCCGCCAAGGCAATTAACCCGTTCGTCGGGATCGACCCCATGCAATTGCAAAGCCAGGCTGGCCATCGGCTTCATGGTCGAGCCGGGCGGATAGAGCCCGCGCAGCGCTTTGTTGAGCAGCGGGATGTGATCATCCTCATTGAGCATTTTCCACTGCAAACGCCCGATCCCGCCGGCAAAGCTGTTAGGATCGAAAGCCGGCATGGAGACCAGCGCGAGGATCCCGCCGGTCTGGCAATCGACCACCACGACTGCCGCAGATTCGAGCCCGATGCGCCGCGCGGCAAAGTCTTGCAGCGCCGAATCGATGGTCAGCTTGATCGGCTTGCCGGGAATGTCATCGCGGTGTTCCAGATCGCGGACAAATTTGCCCGCTGCGGTAACCTCGACCCGCTCGGCTCCGGGGGTTCCGCGCAGGG
>JANMBA010000379.1:0-3102 GCA_031360105.1 Novosphingobium sp. | reverse complement strand
GTGAGGGAGATTGAGACAGTGTCAGCCACGAATGAAGTCCTTTGCGTGCGGGTTGCATCCCCGCCATAGCCGCGCAGCGCCGCCGGGGGAATGCCGATTTGCCCACATAGCGCGAACGGCCAGGCGGCTATCGCAGCAGTTGAATACTGGCGCGCCCGGTGCCCCACACCGGCAGATACAAGCCATTGCCCGCCGCCTTCAGCGAGCCGGTGCGCACATTCTGGATATCGGCGCGGATCAGCAGGTTGCCGGCGCGTTTGTCTGAAATTGCGCGATCGATCTTGCCCAGCAGCTGATCGTAATCCTTGGTGAAATTCTGCGCCAGAGCCTCCGCGATGGTCTCGGCGAAGGCGGGCGTATTGGCGAGTTTGAGCAACAGGTTAGTGCCGGTGCTGTCGGTTGCGCCGTCCACAGTTACAGCGGTGAAATTGATCTGGCGAGTGTTAGGCTGGTTGAGCGGCAGCCCGGTCAGCCAGATCGTGCCATGCGATTTCGTGCTGCGCCGATCGGTGTCGAGCGCGGTAAATTCCAGCCCGACCGCGACCCGGCCCTTGTCAGTGCCATAAGCGGTGACTTTTCCAAACTTTACAAAGACATCGCCAATCCCCGGCACCGCAAACGGCCGGTCAGAGCGCTTGACCAGCGCCTTTGCGATCACCGGTTCCAATTCGGCATAATCGGCGATCACCGGCACATAGAATTGCAGCTCACCAGTGTCCGCCGCCAGCGGCCGCAAGCGCGGCAGTGCAATTGCTGCCGGATCGGCCGGGCGATCCCCCACGAACGTCTCGGTCAGCGCCTTCATCCCCAGCCGCAGCACCAGCTGGCGGCCTTGCACCGCGTAGCCGCCATATTGCAGCTCTTGCGGGGTGACGCGCATCCACACCGGCGGATTGTCGCGGTTGAGCTGCAACGACGTAAACGCCGAGCGCCACACTTGCTCAACCTGGGTGCGGAACTGCAACTTGCCTATTTCGGCGGGCAGGGTGCGTTCCAGTTTGGCAACCACGCCTTGCAGCTTGGCATCGGCCTTGCTGGTCAAGACCACATGCTTGCCCATGAAATCGACCGCAGGCTCGCTCGTCCAATCGTAAGCGATATCGACTTTGCCGCGCAGCGACCAATCCGGGGCAAGATCAAGGTGGACGATGGCGCAGACTTGCGCCTGTGCTGTGGCGGTTTCTTGCGTGACCAGCCCGCCCACATCGCGGGCATGGATGACCGCGCTGATCGGCATCGTCACCACAATGTCGCGCCCGCTGCCCGATATAGCCAGCGGCCCGCGCACGACTTGCCCGACCAGACGGCAATGCAGCGTAGGGGTATTAACCTTGACGAACAGCACCTTGACCTTTTTGCTCGGCACGCAGACTTGCCCGGGCTGATCGATGGTCCACAATTGGCGCGGCACTTCGCGTTCCAGCGCGGCTGACAGCGCGGCCAGATCAACCGCGATCGGCACCGCAATGATTGAACTTTGCGGCTGAGACTTGATGGTGTCGGTCGCGCGCGGGGGAGCGCCGCCGTGGTTTTTGCAGCCAGCCAGGATCAGCGCGAGCGTAAGCCCCCCTGCAATTGCCCAGCTCCGCATGATCGATCTCCCCCTGCTGCGCCCTTAAGCACAAACGCGCGAGCAAGCCCGCGCGTTCCCGGCTCCCCTCCCCGCTGGGGAGGGGCGTAAGGAAAGGCAGCTGGAGCCTAGATGTGGATCGCTTTGCCGGTCACTCCCATTGCGGCCTCTTTGATCGCTTCGGAATGGGTGGGGTGAGCATGGCAAGTGTAAGCGATATCTTCCGAAGTCGCACCGAATTCCATCGCCACACACGCCTCGGCGATCATCGTGCCCGCCACGCTGGCGATGCACCACACCCCCAGTACGCGGTCAGACTTGGCGTCGGCGATGATCTTGACGAAGCCATCGGGCTCGTGATTGGTTTTGGCCCGGCTGTTGGCGAGCATCGGGAACTTGCCGACCTTGATTTCGCCCAGCTCTTTCGCTTGATCTTCGGTCAGGCCGACCCCGGCAATCTCGGGCCAGGTATAAACTACCCCGGGGATCACCGCGTGATTGACGATGCCGGTGTGCCCGGCGATGTATTCGGCCACCGCGATGCCCTCATCCTCAGCCTTGTGCGCCAGCATCGGGCCGGGGACGACATCGCCGATCGCCCAGACGCCGGGGACCGATGTGCGGAATTCGTGATCGATCTCGATCTGCCCGCGCTGGTTAGGGGCCAGCCCGATTGCGTCGAGGCCGAGGCCTTCGGTGTTGGGACGTCGGCCGATTGAGACCAGCACGCAGTCAGCCTCCAGCGTTTCACTTGCGCCGCCCGCTGACGGCTCGAGCGTCAACGTAGCCTTGCTGCCTTTGACGCTCACCCCGGTAACTTTGGTCGAAAGCCGCAGCGTCATGCCCTGCTTCTTGAAGATCTTGGCACTTTCCTTGCGAATATCCATGTCCATGCCGGGCAGCAGCTGGTCGAGGAATTCGACCACGATGACTTCCGCGCCGAGCCGCCGCCAAACCGAGCCAAGCTCAAGCCCGATCACCCCGCCGCCGATCACCACCATGCGCTTTGGCACCTTGGGCAGTTCGAGCGCACCGGTGGAATCAACCACGACCTTTTGATCGACGGCCACACCGGGCAGGGGCGTGACGCTGGAACCGGTGGCGATCACGATGTTCTTGGCGGTATACGTTTTGCCCGCAACTTCGACGCGATGCACCCCCGCGAAGGCGGGGGCCTCAGGCGAAGACGCGCTTGCCTGCCCGAGGTCGCCGCCTGCACGGGGATTCACGAACCGGGCATAGCCTTTAAGCCAATCGACCTTGTTCTTCTTGAACAGGAACGCAATCCCGCCGGTGAGCTGCTTGACCGCATCGAGCCGCTGCGCATGCATCACCGGCAGATTGAGCTTTGGGGTCACGTCCACGCCCATCTTGGCCATCGTGCCATTGGCCGCCGCATCGTAATATTCCGAAGCATGCAGCAGCGCCTTGCTCGGGATGCACCCGACATTCAGGCAGGTTCCGCCCAAAGTCTCACGCCCCTCGGCGCAAGCCACTGTCAGCCCGAGCTGCGCCGCACGGATCGCCGCGAC
>JANMBA010000343.1:0-3334 GCA_031360105.1 Novosphingobium sp. | reverse complement strand
GCCAGCTTCGTCACAAGCTGACCGTAGGACACGTTCCTGCGCTTCAGCTCACCCTTGAGCAGTCCCTTGACCTTCGCTTCCCATACCGTGTCTGACACAGGAGTATCTCCAATGCGGCTCCCCGGCCAGTCTCAGCACCGTAGGCGCCCCGCGGCTTCCCGACCCTCTTGGCGTTCCCGCTGGGTTCTTTACGAAGCTGCGCTTGGTCGCGATCTTCGAGAGGTCATAGCTGGGCTGGAACATTTTGTTGACGTGACCGACCATGCACCAGTTCGATTTCGAGCCGCATGATTTAATAGCGTCTCGCTTTGATATCCCCATCGATGCGAGCGTGCTTGTCCACCAAAGCGCTGATTCCATGAGTGTCTGCCATATGGGGACATTTCGCATCTCTGGCGATTACATCTATCTTTGCATTAGGGCGCTTTCTACGTAATGCCGCTCACTTACCGATGCAAAACCGTCCGAACAGCGTATCGAGCATGTCTTCGGTGGTGGTCCGGCCGAGTAGCGCATCGAACGAGAGCCGGGCCAGCCGCAAGGCCTCAGCGATTAGCAGGCTATCGTGCTCGTGCCGCGCTGCTGCCAATGCGCGTTGCGCATGGCGCAAGTGCGTGTGCTGGCGCTCGTTCAGCGCGGCCTCACCCGGTTTTGGCAAAGCAGCGCGCGCGGTGGCGATCAAATCATCGCGCAGCGCAGCAATGCCCGCGCCGGTCTTGGCTGAGACGTGATGGCGCGCGCCTGACTTGGTCGGGCGCTCCTGCCGATCACTCTGTGCCGCGATCTCCCAGGCTGCCTTTGGCCCTGCGCCTTCAGGCCCCAGCCACAGCACCAGGTCAGCGCGGTCAAGCGCCTCGAGTGCGCGCTCGATCCCGATCGCCTCAACCTCGTCGTCGACCGCATCATGCAGTCCGGCCGTATCAGCGAACAGAAACGGCACCCCAGCATAGGCCACCGGGCGGGTCAGGACGTCGCGGGTGGTGCCCGGAATCGGCGTCGCAATCGCCGCCTCTGCCTCAACCAACACATTGAACAGAGTGCTTTTTCCAGCGTTCGGCGGACCAGCCACTACCACCCGGTAACCCTCACGCAGCTGCTCGGCGCGGGGCCGGGCCAGCCACTGCGCCAGGTCTGCCTCGAGCGCTGCCAGTGCACTGACGAAATTGGCCGGGAGCAAAGCGACGTCGTCCTCGTCGCCAAAATCGAGCACGGCTTCGAGCATGGCCGATTGCGTAAGCAGCGTATCGCGCCACTGCGCAACCTGCTGTGAAAATGCCCCGCCCGCCATCGCCATGGCCGATTGGCGCTGCAGTTCGGTTTCGGCTGACAACAGGTCGGCCAGACCTTCCGCCTGCGCCAAATCGATCTTTCCGCCGGCAAAGGCGCGCCGGGTGAATTCGCCCGGAGTGGCCGCCCGCAGCCCCGGCAGCAGCGCCAGCGCCGCCTCGGCCGCACCGATTACAGCGCGGCCGCCGTGGCAATGCAGCTCCAGCGTATCCTCGCCCGTGGCGCTGTGCGGCCCCGGCAGCCACAGCGCGAGCACCCGGTCAATCAACTCGCCCTTGGCATCGCGCAGCGCTGTGCTGGTGGCATGGCGCGGCTCAAGCGCGCGCCCGAGCAGCGCGGCCATCGCTGCTGCGGCCTGCGGACCGCTGATCCGCAGCACCGCAATCGCGGCCGGCGGCGCGCCGCTCGACAGGGCAAAAATTGTATCGGTCATGAGCTGCGTCCGCTGAGCCGGCTCAGCTGTCCTTCTTTTTGGCGCCGGCAGAAAACGCTGCGCCGCTTTCCATGAATTGCTGGAACAGCTTCATCCCCATCTGCCCCATCGGCGCGATGCCTTTGGCAAAGTCTTGAATTTGCTCAACACTGCCCGCGCCCTTCATCGCTTTGGAGACCATTTCGACGTAAACCGAGTTGGCTTTTGACACATCGGGCAGCCCCAAAAATGTGCGCGCCTCCTCTGGGGTGCATTCAATTTCGACATGAACTTTCATCGGGCGTGCTCCTCGCCGGTGGCGGTGATGTTGCGGCCAGGCAAGCTGGCATAGCCCCTTCACAAAGTCCACGCCGCGCTTGGGGCGGCGGCACAACGTGATCGCCGCTCGTTAGCCAGGATCTAAGTGCCGTAAGCGCCAATTGCCTGAAAGATCTGGCTGATTGCGGCGCGGTCTGCTTCGGGGATTTCAGGCCGCCAGATCTCGAATAACAGCACCACGCGCTCGCGCGGCCCGGCGTTATGCGCTTTATGTTCGATGCTGTCGTCAAAGATCAACGGCACGCCATCACGCCATTCGCGGGTTTCGTTGCCGACCCGCAACGAGCAGCCGGGCGCGGTCAGGATCGGGATGTGACAGATCAGCCGCGTGTTAAGCATCCCGGTGTGCGGCGCGATCTGCGCGCCGGGCAGCAGCCGCGACCAGTGAGCATTGGGCGAGCGTCCGGGAATTTGCGGCAGCGGCGCATGGGCCAGCGCGGCCATGGTCGCGGGGCAGCGCGCGGCATTCTCCGCCACTTGTTCGCCATCGCGCCAGAAATGAAACGCCCCCCACGCCTGACTATCGAGCAGCGGATTGTTCGGGGCCGGGCGGTGCTGGGTGCGCTGCACATAGGGGGTGAAGCCGCTGGCTTCGCTCGCCAGCACCGCAGCCAGTTCCTGCTGCATATGTGGCAGCAACGCGAGCATTGGCGCGAGCCAGGGGAAAGCGTCTGGCTCATAAAAGCGCCGCTGCGGGAGGCCGGGGAAGTAAAATACTGTGGGCTGCTGCAAGTAGAGCTGGCGCTTGCCGGTAAGCAGATCGAGCGCTTCGGCCATTGCGGGTGAGATATCGCTGCCCAGCTGCGTCAGCAAATGCGCTTCGAATTCGCCATTGGCGCTGCCAACGAAACTGCGCGCATGAGCTTCAAGCGCGGCGAGTTGCGGCGGCACGTCCCCGTTCACCGCCGCTTGGCCCAGCGCGGTCTGGTAGAAACTCGAGGCAGCGCGGGGATCGCCCGCCCGCTCGCGCAGCAAACCCTTCAGCAGCAATGCCCCGACCTCACGCGGGGTCAGTTCGAGCTGCCGATCAAGCGCCGCTTCGGCCGCATCGTTTTCGCCCAGCGCCATTTCGGCATTGGCCAGCGCAATCCACGGCATTTCAGCGGCGGGCGCAGCCGCTGCCGCCTCGCGCAGCAATGTGGCCGCGCGCGCCGGGTCGCGCGCTGCCAGTGCGGCTAATCCCGCTTCAATCGTCTCGCGCAGCGCTCCGCTCATGCCCGAACCATAGGCGAGGCTGGAACATTGGCGCAAGCTGCGGCATGATCGCTGTCACAAACCACACGGAGTTCACCAATG
>JANMBA010000319.1:0-8289 GCA_031360105.1 Novosphingobium sp. | reverse complement strand
TCGCCCAGCGCGACCATCTGCGCCGGCGTGGTCACCGCGGCAAACAGCGCGCGGGTTGCCTTGTTGACCCCGACATCGGTCGATTGCGCCGACAGCACCACCGCGACCAGCAGCTGATAGGTGTTGCCGAACGCCAGCTCGGTCTCAGGCGCGGGATTATCGTCCGCCAGCCGCCGGAAGAATTCGAACGTCTGGGCTTTGTTCAAAGCGCGAGCACCTGCTCCATCGTGTAGCGCCCCGCGTCTTTGCCGATCAGCCACTGCGCCGCGCGGACCGCGCCCTTGGCAAAGATGCTGCGATCTTCGGCCAGGTGTGAAAGGATCAGCCGTTCGTGATCGCCCAGAAACAGTACAGCGTGATCGCCCGCGACGCTGCCGCCGCGCAGGCTCGCAAAGCCGATGTCGCCCAGCGGGCGCGGGCCGGTGATCCCGTCACGCCCACGCGCCGAATGCCCGGCAAGCGCGATCCCGCGGCCCTGCGCCGCCGCCTCGCCCAGCAGCAGCGCGGTGCCCGAGGGTGCATCGATTTTCAGGCGGTGATGGGTTTCGGCCACCTCGATATCCCAATCCTCGCCCAGCCGCTCGGCGGCTTCGCGCACCAGATGGGCGAGCAGCGTAACGCCGAGCGAAGTATTGCCGGTTTGCAGCACCGCGATCTTGTCCGCCGCCGCATCGCACAGCCAGTGGTGGCGCTCTTCCAGTCCGGTGGTGCCGACCACAATCGGTACTCCCGCCGCAGAGGCCGCATCGAGATTGGCTTCGAGCGCGGCGGGTGAGGAGAAATCGACCAGCACGTCACAGCTCGCAGCCACTGCGGCCAAGTCGCCGCCTTGATCGACCCCGCCGCCATGGATCTCGCCCGCCGCCGCGATTGATTCGACCAGCGCCGCTCCCATACGCCCCGCGCTGCCGATGATGCCGATTCTTGCCATTGCCGTCCCCGTGTGTGGCATGCTTCATGCGGGACATGGACGAAATCTGCAATATCGTGATCCTGACGGGCGCAGGTATATCAGCCGAAAGCGGGATCGATACTTTCCGATCTGCTGGCGGCCTGTGGGAACAGCACCGGGTGGAAGATGTCGCCACGCCCGAAGGCTTCGCGCGCGATCCCGATCTGGTGCAGCGGTTCTACGATATGCGCCGCGCGGCCATCCAGACCAAGCAGCCCAACGCCGCGCATTATGCCTTGGCGCGGCTCGACGCGGAATGGCCCAAAGACCAAGGCCGCGAGCTGCTGATCGTCACGCAAAACGTCGATGACTTGCACACCCGCGCCGGGGCCAAGCGCGTGCTGCATATGCATGGCGAACACCTCAACGCCTGGTGCACCAGTTGCGATATCCGCGTCCCATGGACCGCAACTTTGATTGATCGCCCGCCCTGCCCGGTTTGCGCCGCGCGCACCTTGCGCCCCGACGTGGTCTGGTTCGGAGAGGTGCCGTACCGGATGGACGAGATTTATGCGGCCATGCGCAGCGCCGATCTGTTCGTCTCGATCGGCACCTCAGGCGCGGTCTATCCCGCTGCCGGGCTGGTGCAGAATGCGGTAGAACTGGGGGCGCACACGCTCGAGCTCAACCTTGAACGCAGCCAGGGTTCGCGCATGTTCCACGAAACCCGGCTCGGCCCGGCGAGCGCACTGGTCCCGGCCTGGGTGGAGGAGATTTTGCGATGAGCGAATATCACGGCAGCTGTCACTGCGGCGCGGTTCGGCTGATCCTGCATGAAACCCCGCGTGATGCCGGCGATTGCAACTGCTCGCTGTGCCGCCGGATCGGGGGTCTGTGGCATCATACCACGCTCGCGATGGTCAGCACTGCGGGGCCCGGCGTGGCTTACCGCCAAGGCGATTGCATGATCGACAACTGGCATTGCGGCACCTGCGGCTGCACCACCCATTGGACCCCGGTCGACCCTGAGTATCCGCGGATGGCAGTGAACCTGCGGATGTTCGATCCTGAATTATGGCGCGATCTGCCGCGCCGCTTGATCGACGGCGCCAGCTATTAGTTGCAGCCCCGGCACCGCGGATCTTTGGCAATCCGCAGTGTCCGCAGGCTTGGCACCAGCCCTTCGAACAGATGCAGTTGTCCCCATTGCGGTTCGCCCAGCGTGGCCGTGCCCGCCAGCAGCACACGAACCGCCTGCATCGCCGCAAACGCGCCGATCATCCCAGCCATGGCCCCCAGCACACCATCCTCGGCGCAGCTATCGCAGTCCTCTGCATCGAACGCATCGCCGACGAAACAGCGATAGCAGGCCTGCCCCGGCAGATGCCCGGCAAAGTTCGCCACTTGGCCTTGAAACCGCCCGATCGCGGCGCTGGTTAACGGGATGCCCAGCGCGGTGCAGGTATCCGACACGATCAACCTGGTCGCAAAATTGTCACATCCATCAAGCACAAGGTCAGCGCCCTCAAGATCCTGCGCCGCGCTGTCCCCCCCCACGTCTCCGGTGTTGGTGCGGATCTTGAGGGCACCATCGAACGCCTGCACCCACTGCGCCGCAACCTCGGCCTTGGCCCGGCCAAGGTCGGCCTCGCGGTAAATCGTCTGGCGTTGCAGATTGGACAGATCAACCACATCGCGGTCGATCAGGGTCAGCGTGCCCACCCCCGCGCCCGCCAGATATTGCAGCGCGGGCGAGCCAATCCCGCCCAGCCCGACGATTGCAACGTGCGCGTCCGCCAAGGCCACTTGCCCCGCGCCGCCCACTTCGGGCAGCACGATATGCCGGGCAAAGCGTGACAGGCGATCTGGTGACATGGGCATGCTTCGCGCTTTAGGCGGAAATATCCCGAGCGGAAAGGAAGCTTCTTGCCGCGCGCCGCATAGTCCGGCACTTAATCAGGCAACTAAGAACAATGACGGGATGAGCGATGCACTATGCCGAACTGCGCGCCGTGCGCGAGGAATTGACCGGGCCGGGCGGTCAGTTTGAGATTACCAAGGCCGAGGTGCTGGGCAACCAGCTGCTGGTGTTCAAAAACGCGCCGCCATCAGTGCGCGAAGTGTGGCTGGCCAGTGCCGCTTTTGCCGAGGCACCGTATCTGATCTACGGCGACGAAGTGCTGACTTATGCGCAGTCACACGCGCAAGTAAACGCGATCGCCGCCTGGCTGTTTGCGCACGGGGTGCAGCCCGGTGACCGGGTTGGCATTGCGATGCGGAACTATCCCGAATGGATGCTGATCTACTGGGCCTGCGTGTCGGTCGGGGTCGCCGCAGTCGGCATGAATGCGTGGTGGAACGGCGAGGAAATGGCCTTCGCGATGAAGGATGCCAGCCCCAAAGTGCTGTTCGCCGATCCTGAGCGGCTGGCGCGGGTGGCGGAAAGCCCCGGCCTGGCCGACGGAGTCACACTGATCGGAGTACGGCTCAGCGCGCCGCAGCTGGGCGTGACTGACTGGTCCGAAGTGATCGCGCACGGCGGCGCCATGCCCGAAGTTAGCGTCGATCCCGATGCCGATGCCTGCATTTTCTACACTTCGGGCACCACCGGCTTTCCGAAGGGTGCGCAGCTGACGCACCGGGGCTGCGTCGCAAACTTGCTGAACATGGTCTATTCGACCACCGCGCAGGCGCTGGCGGTGGAGCGCGCCACCGGGGTCGCGCCGCCGGTAAATCCGCCGACTGCGGTGACTTTGCTGACCACGCCGCTGTTCCATGTCACCGCCAACAATTGCGGCGCATACCTGACCACGGTGGCGGGCGGCGCAATCGTGCTGATGTACAAGTGGGACGCAGGCGAAGCACTCAAACTGGTCGCAAAGCACCGGATCACCGGGATCAGCGGGGTTCCGGTAATGAGCCGCGAGATCATCAATCACCCCGATTTTGCCACCACCGATACTTCGACCCTGACCGGGCTATCGGGCGGCGGCGCGCAAGTCCCGCCCGATCTGGTACTGAAGATCGACCAGCAGATCAAAACCGCGCGCCCGACCACGGGCTATGGCATGACCGAAACCTGCGGGATCATCACCTCGGTGACCGGCGATTTCTTCGTCGCCAAGCCCGACAGCGCCGGGCCTTCGATGCCCAACTTCGAGGTAAAATGCGTCGATGATGATGGAAGCATTGTCGCGCCGGGCGCAATCGGCGAGCTATGGGTCAAGGGCTCGTCGGTGATCAAGGGCTACATCAACCGCCCCGATGCAACCGCCGCCTCGATCACCGACGGCGGCTGGCTGCACACTGGCGATGTCGCGCGGATCGACGAAGACGGGTTCATCTATATCGTTGACCGCAAGAAAGACATGGTCCTGCGCGGCGGCGAAAACGTGTTCTGCACCGAGGTCGAGGCCGGGATTTATCGCCACCCGGCAGTGGCCGAATGCTGCGTATTCGGGGTGGCCGATGAGCGGCTGGGCGAAGAGGTTGGCGTGGCGGTGGTGGTCAAAGACGGCGACGCGCTTGATGAGACCGAATTGCGCCAGCACTGCCTGGGCGTAATGGCCAAGCACAAAGTGCCGCGTTACGTGTGGTTTATGAGCGCGGCACTGCCGCGCAACGCCAGCGGAAAATTCCTGCGCCGCGAACTGCGCGATGAGCTGAGCAAGCAGCTGGTAACCACCTGAAGGAGCACGCGATGGCTGACCTTGATGGACGAATAGCCCTGGTAACCGGCGCGGCAACCGGGCTGGGCGCGGCCACCGCGCGGGCGCTGGCGGCGGCGGGAGCCACGGTGGCGGTAACCGATCTGAGCGCGCCCGACGATCTGGCGGCCGAGATCAGCGGGATCGCGCGCGCGCAGGATGCCAGCAGCGAAAGCGATTGGGCCGCAACGATGGACTGGCTACGCGCTGAACTGGGCGGGCTCGACATTCTGGTCAACAACGCCGGGCTGTGGCTGTTCAAGCCGATCCTTGAGACCACGCTGGAGGACTGGCGGCGGCTCCACGCGGTCAACGTCGAGGGCGTGTTTCTGGGCACGCGTGCCGCGATCCCCTTGCTTACCGAGCGCGCGGCGAAATGGCGCGGCGGCACGGCGATCATCAACTTATCGTCGGTCGCGGGTTTGCAAGGCGCGGCCGGTGCGAGCTGCTACAATTCAACCAAAGGCGCGGTGCGATTGTTCACCAAAGGCTGCGCGATGGAACTGGCCGCCGCGCGGATCCGGGTGAACTCGGTCCATCCAGGCGTGATCGACACCCCGATGGGCCGCCAGCTAATCGATGATTTCGCCGCCGCGCTGGCGGTCGGCAACAACGAGAGCCTGGCGCATGTGGCGGGGCTGCATCCGCTGGGTCATCTCGGTGAGCCGCAAAATGTCGCCGATGCGGTGGTGTTCCTCGCCTCCGACCGCGCCGCGTTCACCACCGGCAGCGAGCTGGTGGTCGATGGCGGGATGATGGCGGGCTAGCTCAACTTTCCAGCTGGCGCAGCAGGCTTCGCACGTCGCCGTCCATATCGGCATCGCGGGTGCGCAGGTCTTCGATCAGGCGGACCGCGTGAATCACGGTCGAGTGATCGCGGCCGCCAAACTTGCGGCCAATCTCGGGGTAGCTGCGCGGAGTCAGTACTTTGGCGAGGTACATCGCGACCTGACGCGGGCGAACCACCGCGCGAGCGCGGCGCTTGCTCGACATTTCGGTCCGGTCAACCCGGTAGAACTGGCAGACGGTGCGCTGAATTTCGTCAATCGTAATCCGGCGGCGGTTGGCCGACAGGATATCGGTCAGCTGTTCTTCGGCCAATTGGAGCGATACGGCCTGCCCGGTCAGCTGCGCATAAGCGATCAGTTTGTTCAACCCGCCAACCAGCTCGCGGACATTGCGGTTGATCGTCCGGGCGAGGAATTCGACCACATCGGCGGGGACGTGCGTAGGCGAAAAACGCTGCAACCGGTGTTCGAGGATCGTGCGGCGCAGTTCGATATCGGCCGGCTGGATATCGGCCACCAGCCCCATGCTGAGCCGTGAAAGCAGCCGCTGCTCAACCCCGTCAAGCGCTTGCGGGGCACGATCAGCGGCAAATACTAGCCGCTTGCCTTCAGCCAGCAGCGCATCGATTGTATAAAGCAGTTCTTCCTGCGCTGAGGCTTTGCCGATGATGAACTGGATATCGTCAACCAGCAGCAGGTCAAATCCGCGCAGCCGGGTCTTGAACTCGATCGTCTGGTTCTGGCGCAGCGCCTGGACAAATTCGACCATGAAGCGCTCGGCCGAGCAGTAGAAAATTCGCGCGCGCGGATGCGCTTGCAGATAAGCGTGGCCGATCGCGTGCAGCAGATGCGTCTTGCCCTGACCGGTCGCGGCTTTGAGGTACAGCGGGGCAAACTGCGGGGTTTCGGTCGCGGCCATGCGCTGCGCCGCATTGCTGGCGAGCACATTCGCCGAACCCGACACGAAGGTGGTAAAAGTCAGCGAGGGGTCGAGCCCGATCGAGGCCATACCCAGCCCATTAGGACCAAGCCCGCCCAGTTCTGCTGCGCTCATCCCCAAGGCATCGCCCGGCTGCGAGACGTGCGCGCCATCACTGCGGCGGCCATTTTCATCGCGGCCAAAGCGCAGCCCTTGCGGTGCCCGGCGCCCGGGCTGGACCGCGATTCGCACGTGGCGGATATCGGGGCGCGCAATCTTCCAGGCGAGCGACAACCGGTCAGAAAACCGATCCGAAACCCAGTTGGCCGAAAATTCGGTTGGCAAATACAGGTCGAGTGTGCCGGTTTCCTTGCAGAAACTGCCCAGCTGGACCGGTTTGATCCATTGGCTGTGCAGCTGCTGACCCAGATCTTTGCGCAGGCCCTGATTGATGTCAGACCAGTCCGCCGCAAGGTTCAGGGCATCCCGTTCATCGCGCGCGCGATCTTCGACCGATAGGTCGTCCACAGCGACATCCGTTTTGACATTGGCCGTTTTGACATTGGCGGAAAGTTGCCCTTGCGCTCCGCCAGATTCCATTATCGTCACACGATCCGCCCCCAGATCCAAACATCCAAAACCAGAAGCGCGTTGCCGCACTTCTCCGAATGCCGGATGCCCGAATATCCGGCCTGCTCATGCAGTATTTTTTGTGAGGCCCGAGCGCGACAAACGCCCTCAAGGCCATGCCGGTTTTATGGACGCTTCGCCGCCGAGAGCAAGCTGACGATTGTAAAAAAACTGAAATAAAGGCCCTTGACTCTAGGAGACCCCGTGAAACCCACAGCTTCGTGTTATCGCTATGGTTTTACTACGGTTTTTTGACAGTCGCCGATCCGTAGAAACGCGAATCGCGGGAATACATGGTCTTACCGCGATTCGCCCTTGCCGCTACGGCAGGCCAAACAAAAGGGCCGGCGGCAACTGCCCCGGCCCTTAACCATTTTCGTTCTGCATACGTCCCGTCGATCGCCGTTCAAACCCGCGAATCGGCAGTGCGGTTCAGGCGAGCGCAGCGACTCGCTTGGTCAGCCGCGAAAATTTGCGCGATGCCGTATTCTTGTGCATCACGCCGCGCGCAACTCCGCGCGCGATTTCAGGCTGCGCGGCTTTGAGCGCTTCGACTGCAGCGGTCTTGTCGCCGCCTTCGAGTGCGCTCTCGACCTTCTTCACGAAGGTGCGGATGCGGCCCAGTCGGTTACCGTTAATCTCGGCCCGGCGGTCATTGCGGCGGATGCGCTTTTTGGCTTGCGGCGTATTGGCCATGTTCGTCCTTGAATCTTTTGTAATTGCGGGGGCCAGCCAGAGCCGGACCCGCAGGAAGCGCGCCCCATAACTGCGACCCTCCGAATCGTCAAGCGCTACGGCTCATTTCTGACACTTCGTGCGCTCATTTCTGACACTTCGTGCAATGCCAGGTGCTGCGTCCACCTTGCGCGAAGCGCTGGATGGGCGCGCCGCAGCAGGTGCACGGTGCGCCTGCCCGGTCATAAACGTCGAAGCGTTTGGAAAAATAGCCCAACTGCCCATCAGGCTGGGCATAGTCGCGCAAGGTCGATCCGCCCGCTTCGATCGCCTCGGCAATCACTGCCTTGATCTGCGGCACCAAGCGCGCCAGCGCGGGGGCGCTTACTTGGCCCGCCGCCGTGCGCGGAACGATCCGCGCCCGAAACAGCGCCTCGCAGACGTAGATATTACCCAGCCCGGCGACGATCCGCTGATCGAGCAGCATCAGCTTGATTGCCGCGCTGCGTCCGCTCAGCGCGCCTTTGAGGTGAGCGGGCGTCAACAGCTCGCCCAGCGGCTCGGGCCCGAGCGCAGCAAACGGGGCCCACAGATCAAGCGCAGCGGTATCGATCAGATCGACCGAACCGAACCGGCGCGGATCGCACAGCGACAGGCGGTGCCCGGCCTCTGTCTCCA
>JANMBA010000298.1:0-3022 GCA_031360105.1 Novosphingobium sp. | reverse complement strand
GCCGCCGGGGTTGACCCCAGCCGGATGGGCTACGGCCCGGTCCCCGCGACCGAACGGCTGTTTGCGCGCAATGGCTTGTCGATGGCCGATATGAACCTGATCGAGCTCAACGAAGCTTTCGCGCCGCAAGTGCTGGCTTGCCTCAAGGGCTGGGGCTGGGCTGATGATGACAGCCGCCATGACCTCCTCAACGTGAACGGTTCGGGCATTTCGCTGGGCCATCCGATTGGCGCCACCGGCGGACGAATCCTCGCCAACCTGACCCGCGAACTGGTCCGGCGCGGGGGCAAATACGGCCTCGAGACGATGTGCATCGGCGGCGGCCAAGGGATCGCCGCGGTGTTCGAGCGCGCCGCATGAGCGAGACCGATGATATCGCCGAAATCCGACGCGCGGTGCGGGCGCTGTGCGCGGAATTCCCCGGTGAATACTGGCGCACGAAGGACCGCGAGCGGGCTTATCCGGGCGAATTCGTCGACGCCTTGACCAAGGCCGGGTTCCTCGCCGCACTGATCCCCGAAGAATTCGGCGGCTCGGGGCTGAAACTTGATGCGGCGGCGGTGATCATGGAGGAAATTCAGTCAGCCGGGTGCAACGGTGCCAGCGCGCACGCGCAGATGTATATTATGAACACGCTGCTGCGCTATGGCTCGCCGGCGCAGAAAGCCCAATACCTGCCAGGGATCGCCGATGGTTCGCTGCGGCTGCAGGCGTTCGGCGTGTCTGAGCCAACCAGCGGGACCGATACGCTCAGCCTGCGCACGGTGGCGGTGCGCGACGGCGATCATTACGTGATCAACGGCCAGAAGATCTGGACCAGCCGGGCCGAACATTCGGACCTGATGCTGCTGCTGGCGCGCACCACCCAGCGCGACCAAGTGGCGAGCAAGACCGAAGGCCTGTCGATCTTCCTGGTCGATATGCGCGATGCGGTTGGCGCTAAGTCTGAAGGAGGTGGGGGCCTGACCATCAAGCCGATCCGCACGATGATGAATCATTCGACCACCGAGGTGTTCTTCGACGATCTGCGCATTCCCGCCAGCGCTTTGGTGGGGGAGGAAGGCAAGGGCTTCCGCTACATCCTGTCGGGGATGAACGCCGAGCGCGTGCTGATCGCGGCAGAATGTATCGGCGATGCCAAGTGGTTCATCGAAAAGGCCAGCGCCTACGCCAAGGACCGCACTGTCTTTGACCGCCCGATTGGCCAGAACCAGGGCGTCCAGTTCCCGATCGCGCGCTGCTATGCGCAGATGCGCGCGGCGGAACTGATGGTGCACCACGCAGCGCAGGCGTTCGACGCGGGCGGCAATCCTGGAGCCGAGGCCAATATGGCCAAGCTGCTCGCCAGCGAAGCCAGCTGGGCGGCGGCGGATATGTGCGTGCAGACCTTCGGCGGATTCGGGTTTGCCGAGGAATACGATGTCGAGCGCAAATTTCGCGAAGCCCGGCTTTATACGGTCGCCCCGATCAGCACCAACTTGATCCTGAGCTATCTGGCCGAACATGTGCTGGGACTGCCGCGCAGTTATTGATCTGACGTGAAATAGCCCCCGGATTGGCCTGCCAGTTCAATGGACATGCCGCGCGCTTTGTTTGAAACTCGCGCTGAATCGACTCGGGAGAAAAGCGCGTGAAGGCTGGCTGGAAACTGGTCCTACCCGCGCTGGCCCTGCTGCCGCTCACCGCGCAGGGCGATACCCCGCCGCAAGTCGTGCTCGCCACCCCCGGTACAGCGGGGGCAAGCAGCGGCGCGGTTGACCGCTTTACCTTGCGCTTTTCCGAAGCGATGGTCCCGCTGGGCGATCCGCGCGCCAAGGCTGCCGCGACCAGCAACTGCAAGCCCGCGCAGACGGGGCGCTGGGCCGATCCGCAAACCTTCGTGATCGAATTTGCCGCCCCGCTGCCGGGCGGGGCAACGTGCACGGTCACACTGCGCCCCGGATTGGCGACGCTGCGCGGGGCGCGGGTGCAGGGCAAGACCAGCTTTGCGATTGATACCGGCGGACCAGCAGTGCTGGCGGTGCTGGCCCCGGGCGCGAACGGCGATGAGATTGACGAGGATCAGGTTTTCCTGGTTGCCACCAATGTTCCAGCCAGCCCGGCCTCGGTCGCGGCCAAAGCGAGCTGCGCAATCGACGGCATCGGTGAAGCGGCGGCGATCGATGTGCTGCCGAATTCCGTCGTTGACCAGGCCCTTGATGGGCTGGGCGCGAACGACTGGCGCCGCCAAAGCTTCCTCAGCGACGCGCAGCTGGCCGCTGAACTTCCCGCCGATCCTGCCGCCCGGCGCGCCGCTTTAAGCACGGTCATGGCGCTCAAATGCCGCCGCCCGCTGCCGCCCAAGCACGATATGGCGCTGGTCTGGCCAGCGGCGATCACCGATGCGCATGGCAAGCCAGTGGGCCGCGATCAGCGGTATGATTTCACCGTGCACGCTGGGTTTGCCGCCAATTTCGAATGCAGCCGGGTGAATGGCCGGGCCGCCTGCAATCCGATTACTCCGGCGCATTTGCGGTTCACCGCGCCGATTGACCGCGCGCTGGCGCTGGCGGTGCGGCTGCGCTTTGCCGATGGCAGCGAACGCGCGCCGACCCTGAGCGATGACGACAAAGACGCGGCGCAAGTCGCCAACCTCAATTTTGCGGGCGGATTTCCGGTTGATAGCGCGGCACAAGTGATCTTACCCGCCGGGATCAAAGACTTGTCGGGCCGCCCGCTGGCCAACGCCGCGCGCTATCCACTGGCGGTGCGCTTTGCCGCCGCGCCGCCCTTGGTCAAATTCGCCGCTGACTTCGGGATTATCGAAGCCGGCGAAGGCGCGAGCTTGCCCGTAACAGTCCGCGCGGTCGAACCGGCGCTGGCGGGGAAAACGACGTTCATCGCCGGGCAAAGCCAGCGGATCGCCGATGATGATACCCAGATCGCCGCGTGGCTGCGCCGGCTCGATAAGGCCGAAAACCGAAGCTACCAGACGATAGAGCGCAAAGACGGCACCAGCACATCGATCAATCACACCCGCGAA
>JANMBA010000292.1:0-7744 GCA_031360105.1 Novosphingobium sp. | reverse complement strand
TGCCGGTGATCGAACTGGGCGGCAACGTGAAGCTGGCGACGGCAGACACCACGATCGGCACTGGCAAGACCGATTACGGCGTCAATGTCGCGTTGTATAAATCGATCGGATCGCAAGCCACGCTGTTTGGCTCGGTCGGTTATTCGTGGCTGGGCAGCCCCGCCGCATATCAGCTTAAGGACGGAATTACCGCTTACGGCGGGCTGAACCTCCGCCCTGATCCGGCGGTTAATCTGGGCGCGAGCGTCTCGTATCGTGAGCCGGTTGCGACCGGTCTGAAGGGTCAGGCGGTCGTCTCACCCTATATGACCTATCGGTTCAGCCAGCGTCTAGGTTTGACTGCATACGCCACCGCCGGGCTCAACGAAGCGAGCCCCCGCGTCGGCGCAGGGGTGCGTTTGACAGTGTTTCAATAGGTCCATCGGAGATCAGCTTGGGGGCAAGCGGTGGCTGTAATGCCGCGAATTGTAACCAGAATATCAACGAGGAGTACAAACCATGAAGATCATTCTGTTCGGCCTGAGCGCCGCTTCGGCGCTTGCCCTGACCGCCGGTGCAGCCCTCGCCGGTCCTCCCGGCGGTGTTCAAGTTGGCCCGCCTGCTGGTATCCCGCATGGTCCGCCTGCTGGTATCCCGCATGGCCCGCCCGCCGGAATTCCGCATGGTCCGCCCGCCGGTGCCGCTACGCATATTCCGCAGAGCGTGACCACCGGCATCAATGCCAGCGCTTCAAGCCGCGCCAGCGTTGGTGCAGGCAACGCTTCGGTTCGGGCCAGTGGCTCGGCTTCGACCACGGGTCCGAGCAAGTCACTCGCGGGCCAAGCCCAGGCGGCTGATTATGCCAGGGCTGCGCGGGCTGCGGGTGACGTTTCGCTCGGCAAGGGTGCCTCACTGCTGGGCAAACTGAATGCGGCGCATGCCTCGCAGTCGGCCTTTGATCATGCCTCGCCCAAATCGGTGGTTGGCGCATTGGCGCTCTACAAAAAGACCACCTTGGCCGCCAACGCTGACATCACGACTTACACCAATCTGGTTCTGGTTACGCAAACCAAGCTGACGACGGACACCAAGGCCGTGGCCGACGCGCAAGCTGCGCTGACCGCGTTGCAAGCGGCGGCCACCCCAGACGCGGCGGCAGTAACGGCGGCGCAGACGACTTTGGCAGCCGCTCAGGCCACCCTGACCGCTGATCAGACGCTGTTGACCAGCCAGCAAAGCAGCTTGGCTGCGGCGCAACAGGCGGCAGCCAATGCGCTAACCACGCTGGCCAGCAGCACCAAGGTCACGATCTCGGCTGATGCCTTGATCAAGCTGAATGCACTGCTCGGGGTTTAATCCGGCCAGTCACTTTATCAGGTAATCGAACAGGGCAGCGGCCGGTGGTCGCTGCCCGGTTTGCTGGTCAGGCCGCTTGCGCTTTCTTGCGCCGCCGCCACGCATGGAGCAGCGGCTCGGTATAGCCGTTGGGCTGCTCGACGCCCTTGAACACCAGCTCGCAGGCCGCCTGGAAGGCCATACTATCCTCCCACCGCCCGGCCATCAGCTCATAGCTGGCATCGCCCGCATTCTGGGCATCGACCTTGGCCGCCATGCGCTGCAACGCGTCCAGCACTTGCGCCCGGCTGCACACCCCGTGCAGCAGCCAGTTGGCCAGATGCTGTGAGGATATGCGCAGCGTCGCGCGGTCTTCCATCAGGCCAACATCGTTGATGTCGGGCACTTTTGAACACCCCACCCCGGCATCGATCCAGCGCACCACATAGCCGAGCAGCCCTTGTGCATTGTTATCGAGTTCCTCGCGCAGTTCAGGCTCGGACCAGTTGGTCCCGGCGGCCAGCGGCACGGTCAGCAGATCATCCAGCCCCGGCGTGGGCTGCTGCGCCAGATCGCGTTGCACCGCGAACACATCGACCGCGTGGTAATGCATCGCGTGCAACGTCGCCGCAGTGGGCGACGGCACCCAGGCGGTGTTCGCGCCAGCCTTGGGATGACCGATCTTCTGCACCATCATATCGGCCATCATATCGGGGGCGGCCCACATCCCTTTGCCGATCTGCGCCTTGCCTGACAGACCGCAAGCGAGCCCGATCTGGACATTGCGCACCTCATACGCCGCGATCCACGGCGTCGCTTTCATCGCGCCCTTGCGCAGCATCGCCCCGCCGCGCATCGACGTGTGCATTTCATCCCCCGTGCGATCAAGGAAGCCGGTGTTGATGAACACGATCCGGTCGCGCACCGCATAAATGCACGCGGCAAGGTTGGCCGAAGTCCGGCGTTCCTCGTCCATCACCCCGACTTTGACAGTGTGCCGCGCGAGGCCCAGCAGATCCTCCGCCGCATCGAACAGATCGTTGGTGAAGCCGCATTCTTCCGGCCCGTGCATCTTTGGTTTGACGATGTAGATGCTGCCGCTGCGGCTGTTGGCATGGCTGCCCAGCCCGGCCAGACCCAGCGCACCGATCGCGCTGGTCACCACCGCATCCATGATGCCTTCGGGAATCTCGGAGCCATCGGCCAGCAGCACCGCCGGGTTGGTCATCAAGTGGCCGACATTGCGCACGAACAACAGGCTGCGCCCCGGCAGGGTCAGATCGCCCCAGCCCCGGTCGGGATTAAGGCTGCGGGTCAGCATCTGCCCGCCCTTTTGGAAGGTATCAGTCAGATCACCGCGGACTACCCCCAGCCAGTTGCGATAGGCCGCCAGCTTGTCCTCGGCGTCGACCGCAGCAATTGAGTCCTCAAGGTCGCAGATCGTCGTGAGCGCCGATTCCAGCACCACGTCGGCCACGCCCAGCGGATCGGTGCGTCCGACCGGGTGCGCTGGATCGACCAGCACTTCGATATGCAAGCCGTTGTGGCGAAACAGGAATGCGCCGGGGCGCTGCGCCACCAGATAGTCCGATGTGCCGCCGCTCAGCGCGGCTTCCCAGCCGGGGATCGCCCCGTCCAGAAACGCGCGCGCGGCTTTGATAACTGCCGCACCGCGCACCTGATCATAGCCGCCTGGCTGGGCTGGCGCTGCATCGAGCGCATCAGTGCCATAAAACGCATCGTACAAGCTGCCCCAGCGCGCATTGGCGGCATTCAGCAGGAACCGCGCGTTAAGCATGGGCACCACCAGCTGCGGCCCGGCCATCGCCGCAATCTCAGAGTCGACATTCTGTGTGCCGATTTCAAACGGCGCAGGCTCGGGCACCAAGTAGCCGATCTGGCGCAGGAACTGCTGGTATTCGCTCTGCTTGATCGGTTGACCGGCGCGTTCGGTGTGCCAGGCATCGATTTGCCGCTGCAAGTCATCCCGCTTGGCCAGCAGCGCGCGATTGACCGGCACAAACCGGTCAAGCAGCGCGGCAAACCCGGCCCAGAACGCCGCGCTGTTCTTGCCTTGTGGCGCAAGCACCTCGCCCTCGATGAATGCTGCCAGCGCTGCATCGATTTGCAGCCCGCTCTTCACGACCCGATCACTCATAACAAACCTCACACTTGAATTTGGCGTGTCCGGGGAGGAACGCTCGGCCCTATGCCGCATGTGCGAAGAGAGCGCAACGCGTTGCTATGCCCCTCGCGCCTGCGGGAACGGGACAACTTGCCGGGGGTTGGACTAGCCCGCCCCCTCGGCTAGAGCAGTCCCCTATGCAACAGCTTTCCCCCCAAGAAACCGCCCTGCTCGGCACCGTTGATGCCGCGCCCATGCTGCCCCAAGTCCAGGCGTGGTCGGCGGTCAACACCGGCACCGGCAACATAGCTGGGCTGAAGATCCAGGCGGGCATGCTGGCCGATGCGTTTTCCGCGCTACCCGGCGGGGTCGGCTTGACAGATGCCGCGCCGGTGACGGCAGTCGGCACTGACGGACAGCAGCGCGAGCTGGAAAACGGCCAGCACCTGCTGCTGCGGGTCCGCCCCGATGCGCCGCGCCGGTTTCTGCTGACCGGACACATGGACACTGTGTTCCCGGCCAATCATCCGTTTCAGGCCCAGCAATGGCTCGATCCCGAAACGCTGGTCGGTCCAGGCGTTGCTGACATGAAGGGCGGGATCGCGGTCATCATCGCCGCCTTGACCGCGTTTGAAACGAGCGACGCGGCGGCCACAGTTGGCTATGACGTGTTGATCAATTCGGATGAGGAAACCGGCAGCTTGTCATCCGCTGCGCTGATCGCCGAGCTGGCGCGCGGCAAGGCGGCGGCTTTGACGTACGAGCCGTCGGCCCTGCCCGATGGCACACTGGCCGGCGCGCGCGCGGGCAGCGGCAACTGGTCGCTGACGATCACCGGAAAATCGGCCCACGCCGGGCGTAATCCGCAGGACGGGCGCAATGCCATCGTCGCCGCCGCCGCGCTGACGCTGGGGCTGAAGGCGCTCGAACGCGCGGGGCTCACCATCAACCCTGCGAAAATCGACGGCGGCGGCGCGACCAATGTGGTGCCCGATCTGGCGGTGTTGCGGTTCAACATCCGCCCGCGCGAACTGGCCTTGGCCGAGGCGTTCGAACTGGAGCTGGCGGATCTGATCGCAGCGGTGGAAACCGGGCACGGCGTTGCCATCCACCGCCATGGCGGCATCAGCCGTCCGCCCAAGGCAGTTGATCCGCGGGCAGAAAAGCTGTTCGGGATCGTCGAGGAATGCAGCGCTTTGCTGGGCAGCCCGATCAGCCGGATCGCCTCAGGCGGGGTTTGCGATGGCAACAATATCGCGGCCTGCGGCGTGCCGGTGGTCGATACGATGGGGGTACGCGGCGGGGCGATCCATTCGCCCGACGAATTCCTGATCGTACCCAGCCTGCTGAAGCGCGCGCAATTATCGGCACTGGTGCTCCACCGCCTCGCCGCTGGAGCCTGCTTGTGACACACGTAATTCGCGCCGCCACGCCGGACGATCTCCAGCATTTGTACGAGATGGCCAAGCGTACCGGCGGCGGCTTCACCAATTTGCCGCCTGATCGCAAAGCACTCACCGCCAAGCTCGAACGCTCGGCGGAAGGCTTTGCACGCACCGCCGATGAAGTGGGCGACGATCTGTTTGTGTTCGTGCTCGAAAATGTCAGCACCGGCGAAGTGCGCGGGACGTGTCAGGTGTTCAGCGCGGTCGGGCTGAAGTGGCCGTTCTATTCGTACCGGATCGGCGCGTTGACTCAACATAGCGAGGAGCTGGGGCGGACCTTTCGCGCCGATATTCTCAATCTTTCGACCGACTTGGAAGGCACATCCGAAGTCGGCGGGCTGTTCCTGCACCCGGGCGAACGCGCGGGCGGCCTGGGGATGCTGATCGCGCGCAGCCGCTATTTGTTCATCGCTGCACACCGGGCGCGGTTTGCCGATCGCTGCATCGCCGAACTGCGCGGCGTGATCGACGAGGCCGGCGGGTCGCCGTTCTGGGACGGGGTTGCCGGGCGGTTTTTCGGCATGACCTTTCAGGATGCCGATGAATTCAACGCCAAATTCGGCAACCAGTTCATCGCCGATCTGATGCCCAAGCACCCGGTCTATATCGCCATGCTGTCCGAGGCCGCGCGCCACGTCATCGGGATGCCGCACCCGTCAGGCCGGGCGGCGATGCGGATGCTGGAAGTTGAGGGGTTCGCCTGGGAAAACTATATCGACATTTTCGATGGCGGCCCGACCATGACCGTGCGGACCGACCAGATCCGCTCGGTTCGCGAGGCGCAGTGCCAGCCGGTCGCGGCGATCGATCCGGGTCTGGGCGAGCATCAACTGGGCGAAAAGCGGCTGGTGTCGTGCGGTCAGCTGGCGGCGTTTCGCACCGCTTACGGCTGGATCGATCCGCGCGGCGGCGGCGCCGCGCTTGATCCCGAATGCGCCGCGATCCTCGGGGTCAAGGAAGGCGACGCGATCACGCATGTCGCGCGGTGGTAAGCGATGCTGACCGAGATCAACTTCGACGGGATCATTGGCCCCAGCCATAATTACGCGGGGCTTAGCCTGGGCAATCTTGCCTCGGCCGGGCACGCCGGGCAGACCTCGTATCCGCGCGCGGCGGCGCTGCAGGGGCTGGCGAAGATGCGCCACAATCTAGCGCTGGGGCTCGCCCAAGGCTTTCTGTTGCCCCTGCCCCGCCCCAATGCCGCGTTCCTGAGCGCGATTGCCGCAGACGGTAGCGAAGATCGGCGCTTGCGCGCTGCGGCATGGTCGGCCAGCGCGATGTGGACCGCCAATGCCGCCACCGTCTCGCCCGCGCCCGATACGGCAGACGGGCGCTGCCACCTGACCGCGGCCAATCTGGTGACCATGCCGCACCGCGCGCAGGAATGGCCCGATACCGTGCGCCAGCTGCGGCTCGCTTTTGCCGATAGCGCGCAGTTTGCGGTGCACGATGCGGTGCCGCCGTGGTTCGGCGATGAAGGCGCGGCCAATCATATGCGGATGTGCGCCGCGCACGGCGAGCCGGGGCTGGAACTGTTCGTTTACGGCAAGAGCGGCGGGGCTTTTCCGGCGCGGCAGCACGAGCAGGCCAGCCGCGTGGTCGCGCGGCGGCACGGGCTGGCCCCCGCGCGGGTGCTGTTCATCGAACAGAACTCGGCGGCGATTGCAGCCGGGGCGTTTCACAACGATGTGGTCGCGGTGGCCAACGAACGGGTGCTGTTCACGCACGAGCAGGCCTTCGCCGATCCTGCAGGAACTTACGCTGCGATCCGCGCGGCGCTGCCCGAAGCGGAAATTGTGGTGGTCCCGGCCGCATCAGTCAGTCTGGCCGACGCGATTGCCAGCTACCTGTTCAACGCGCAGTTGCTCACGCTGCCCGGTGGCGCGATGGCGCTGGTGATCCCGCTGGAGGCGTGGGAGCATCCGCGCGTGCGCACCTGGCTCGATGCGATGCTCGCCAGCAATGGCCCGATCCGGCAAGTGCTGCCGGTCGATGTGCGGCAATCGATGGCCAATGGCGGCGGGCCAGCTTGTCTGCGGCTGCGGGTAGTCGCTGACCCGGCGGCGGTCGATCCGCGCTTTCTGCTGAATGCAGCCAAGGCGGACCGGATCGAAGCGGTGATCACGGCGCACTGGCCCGAGCAGATCAGCCCGGCCGATCTGGGCAATTCTGCGCTCACGGAGCAGGTTATTGCGGCCCGAACCGCGCTGCTCGCCGCGCTTGAACTGGCTGAACTGGCCTGATGGTTGTCGTAAGTGTTTACACTTGGCACAGCGTTAACCTTACCGCGCTTGCAATTTCGCCATTGGCATGATGATTGCTGTAAATCACGTAAAGGATTTGCGTTCGCCATGTTCAACAAAATCAGCCGTCTGTTTGTGATCAAGACCCCGGTTGAGGCATATCTGATCATCTATGCCCTCGCGCTCGGCGCGGTTGAACGCGGCAACATCTATCTTCTGCGATTCCCCGGCACCGGCGGCAAACTGCTGTTCCTCGCCTGCATGGGCGCGGTGTTCATGGCGGGCGCGAAGATCCTCGATTGCATCAAGCACGAAAAGCGCCTGCGCGAGCAGCCTGAGACGGTGTTCTGAAGATCGGGAAAGTGGAGCGCTTCGGTTGCCCGGTGCGCCAAGTCTGAAGTGGGAGGGGCTGCCGGGCTGGCTGCGGATGTGCAAAAAAAACGGTGAGGGGGTTCTGTTGCCCGGCCCCCCTCGGGCCGCTGGAATCCGTTCTGTTGCCCGGTCGGTCCAACCGCGCTTTAGCTTTGTAAATTCAGGCCGTTAAGCCGTCACATTACGCAGCGAGAGCGAGTGCTTCGTTATCGTTTGCACTTATGAGTTTTGAGCCTTGAACGGGT
>JANMBA010000228.1:0-8039 GCA_031360105.1 Novosphingobium sp. | reverse complement strand
ATGGGCTCGACAAGGAGCACGCGGCCAGCCTGGCGGGCGGACGCCCCGGCATTCTGCACGGCAACAAGACTTATCTATTGCAAGACGCCGACGGCCAGATCACCGAAGGCCACTCGATCAGCGCGGGGCTCGACTATCCCGGAATCGGCCCCGAACACGCCTGGCTGAAGGAAGTGGGCCGGGTCGATTATACCAGCGTCACCGATGTTGAGGCATTGGACGGCTTCCAGCTGCTGTGCCGCACCGAAGGCATCATTCCTGCGCTCGAACCCGCCCACGCGATCGCCGCCGTAAAGAAGATCGCGCCAACGATGGCCAAGGACCAGATCATCCTGCTCAACCTGTGCGGGCGCGGGGACAAAGACATCTTCGCGGTGGCGGAGCATCTGGGCGTGACGTTGTGACGCGAGATTGGCGCTTGTTGCTTAGCTGTACTTTAGCAGTGGTCGGCCTCGGATTGATCCTGTTCGGCACCGACACCATGATGTTTGATCTACAATGGCGCGCAGGCCATCCCTGTGGAATGAGCCCTGGGTCACCCAATCGATCGTTCTGTGAAGTGTTGCCGCTGAAAGGGGGCTACGCTTATAGCGGAGGATTTGCGTTCATATTCATTTCGGTTGCCATCAATATCTGGTCGTTTCTGAGGCCATCCAAATGACTCGCCTCGCGACCGCCTTCTCACGCGGCCCAGCCCTTGTCACCTTCGTAACCGGCGGCGATGGCCCCACCGCCGCGATCCTTGACGCGCTCGTCGCGGGCGGGGCGGATGTGATCGAGCTGGGGATGCCGTTCACCGATCCGATGGCGGACGGCCCGGCGATCCAGCAGGCGAATTTGCGCAGTCTGGGCGCGGGTACCACCACGGCGGACTTATTCAAGATCGCCGCTGATTTCCGCGCACGCCATCCGAAGGTGCCGCTGGTGCTGATGGGCTATGCCAACCCGATGATCGCGCGCGGAGCCGAGTGGTTCGCTGATCAGTGCGCCAAGGCGGAAGTCGACGGGGTAATCTGCGTCGATGTGCCGCCCGAGGAGGATCCTGAGCTGGGTCCAGCCTTGCGCGCCGCCGGGATTGCCCCGATCCGGCTGGCCACCCCCACCACCGATGCCGCGCGATTGCCCGCCGTGCTCGATGGCTCTGCCGGGTTTCTCTATTACGTCTCGGTCGCCGGGATCACCGGGCTGCAACAGGCCGCGCAGGGAAGCATCGAAGAAGCCGTGGCGCGGATCAAGGCCAGCGCGACGATCCCGGTCGTGGTCGGCTTCGGCGTGCGCACGCCCGAACAGGCAGCGCAAATCGCCAAAGTCGCGGACGGCGTGGTGGTGGGTTCGGCGCTGGTCGAGCTGGTCGCGCAGCATGGCGCCAATGCGGCGGAGCCAGTGCGGCAATTGACCGCAGCGCTTGCCGCCGCTGTCCATGGTGCTAGGTAAGGCAGCATGTCTTGGCTTGACCGTGTTCGCAATGCGCTGCCCTTTCAGGACAAGCGCGACACCCCCGATAACCTTTGGACCAGTTGCCCTTCGTGCAAGGAAATGCTGTTCACCAAGGAGTATGAGGAAGGTCTCAGCGTCTGTCCGCGCTGCGATCATCACGGACGGATCGGGGCCGATGCGCGGTTTGCGCAGCTGCTCGATGCAGGCTTTACCGTGCTGGAGACGCCCAAGGTCAAGGAGGACCCGCTGAAGTTCCGCGATTCTAAGAAGTATCCGGACCGGCTGAAAGCCGCGCGACTGGCCAACCCGCACCCTGATGCACTGACCAATGCGTTTGGCGCAATCGATGGGCATACCTGCGTGCTGGGTGTGCAGGACTTCGCGTTTATGGGCGGATCGATGGGCATGGCGGTCGGCGCAACTTTCGTGGCTGGGGCCGATCGCGCACTGACCGCGCAGTGCCCGTACGTGATCTGCACCGCAGCGGGCGGCGCGCGGATGCAGGAGGGTATCCTCAGCCTGATGCAGATGCCCCGCACCACCGTGGCAATTCGGCGGCTGAACGCGGCAGGCCTGCCCTATATCGTGGTGCTGACCGATCCGACCACCGGCGGCGTGACCGCCAGCTACGCCATGCTCGGCGATGTCCAGATTGCCGAGCCGGGCTGCCTGATCGGCTTTGCCGGGCAGCGGGTGATCGCTGATACGATCCGCGAGAAATTGCCCGAAGGTTTCCAGCGCGCCGAATACCTGCTTGATCACGGGATGATCGACATGGTCACGCACCGCCACGTGCTGCGCGAAACTCTGGCGCAAGTGCTGGACTATCTGGGCGCAAAGGCGGCGGCGTGATTGGCCCCTCCGTCAGCGCTTCGCGCTGCCACCTCCCCATCGCAAGTCGATGGGGAGACTCACTTCAAAATTCTCCCCATCGACTTGCGATGGGGAGGTGTCGCGCCCGCAGGGCGTGACGGAGGGGCAATGCGCGATTTCGCCACCTCCGATTCGCCCGCCGTCCAGGCGCAGCTTGACCGGCTCGGCGCGCTTAGCTTGCCCACTGGGCGGCTCGGGCTGGAAACCATCATCGCGCTGTTAAACCGGCTGGGCAACCCGCAACGCAATCTGCCGCCGGTCTTCCACGTTGCCGGAACCAACGGCAAAGGATCGACCTGCGCATTCCTGCGCGCGATGCTCGAGGCGCAAGGCTACACCGTCCACGCCGCGACCAAACCGCATCTGGTGCGGTATAATGAACGCATCCGGATTGCTGGAAAGTTGATTGAAGACCAGCACTTGGCCGCGCTGCTTCAGGAAGTACTGGATCTTGGCGCGGACCTCGAACCCAGCTTTTTCGAAGTCACCGCCGCCGCCACTTTCCTCGCCTTCCATCGCGAACCCGCTGACGCTTGCGTGATCGAGGTGGGTCTGGGCGGGCGCTTCGATGCCACCAATGTGCTCGATGGTCAGGCGGCGTGCGGGATCGCGTCGCTGGGGATCGACCATGAGGCGTTCCTGCTGGTGCCCGAAGCGGGCGTGCCGCAGGAACCGCTGTGCCGAATCGCGTTTGAAAAGACCGGGATCGCGCGTCCCGGCGTGCCACTGGTGGTCTCAACTTACCAGCCCGCCATGACCCGCACGGTAATCGAGTACGCCATGCAAGTAGGGGCCAAGACCGCAATCCGTGATCTCGATTGGTTCGCTGCGGTGGCCGGGACCATCGAATACCGCGACAAGTACGGCGCGTTGTCCTTGCCCCTGCCCGCGCTGGCGGGATCGCACCAAGCCGATAACGCCGCGCTGGCGGTGGCAATGCTGCGGCATCAGTCACAGGTCGCGGTGTCGCCTGCCGCAATGGCACAAGGCATCCGCGCGGCCCGCTGGCCCGCGCGGCTGCAATTGCTGGGAAATGGCCCGCTGACCGCGCTGGTGCCGGGGCGGCGGGTCTGGCTTGATGGCGGGCACAATGTGGACGCGGGGTTAGCGATTGCGGCTTACTTCGGCCGGCCCGAGTTCGACGGCAAACTCCACCTCATCACTGGCATGCTCAAAGCCAAGAACCCGGCGGCGATTGTTGCGCCGCTGAAAGGCAGGTTGCTCAGTTTGTCGGTGGTTCCGGCCCCCGGACACGAAGCGCACCGACCAGAGGATTTCGCCGCCCATAGTGATCTTCCGGTGCGGGCCTTCGATACCGTCGCCGAAGCGTTCAGCGCCTTGCCCCCTGCCGGTGACATCCTGATCGCGGGATCGTTATATCTCGCTGGTGAAGTCCTGCGACTGAACCAGGAATTGCCGGACTAATCAGGCCGCAGTTTCGGCGTCCCCATCCGTACCGCCGCCAGCGGAGCCCATCGCCGCATCGACCAACCCGGTCCGGCTCATCCACCAGAACAGTACAATTCCGGGCACCGCCAGCAGCGTGGTCAGAATGTAGAACTCGACATAACCAAATCGCTCGATCATCCCGCCCGCAGTGGTTCCGGTCAGGAACCGTCCAATAACGCTGGCTCCTGCAGAAATCAGGGCATACTGCGCCGCAGTAAACCTGAGGTCGCACAGCGCCGAGAAGTAGGCCACCACCACCACACCGCCATAGCCGCTGGCGATGTTTTCAAACCCGATCGCGCCTGCCATGCCCAGATTGGAATGGCCCGCTGCGGCGAGCGCGGCGAAGCTGAGGTTCGATACCCCCATCAGGACCAGCGCGATCAGGACCGAGCGTTTCAGTCCCAATTTGGCATAGGCTACACCGCCGACAAATACTCCGATCAGATACGCCCAGAAACCCACGCCCACGTCGTAAATCGCGATTTCGTCATTGCTGAATTTCAAATCTTCGAACAGCAACCGGAAGGTCAAATTGGCCAGGGTGTCGCCAATTTTGTGGACCAGGATGAAGATCAGCACGAGCACTGCACCTTCGCGCCGGAAAAACTCGGCGAACGGCCCGGTGATCGATTTGAGCACTTCACCGATCCCGCGCCGCTGCGCCGCCTCGCGGTGGCGCGCCGGTTCGCCCAGCACCAGTGCGGTAATCATTGCGGGCAGCGCAAACGCGGCGCAGGCGATATAGGCCCCGTTCCACCCGATCCGCCCCGACAGCAACAGCGCCAGCGCGCCCGCACCGGCCGATCCAATCCGCCACCCGTATTGCGACATGCCGCTGCCAGTGCCGAGTTGGTAAGGCTTTAGCGTTTCGATGCGGTAGGCATCGATTACAATATCGAAGGTGGCCCCGGCCGCGCCAACCAGGATCGCTGCCACTGCCGTTGCGGCAATGTCAGCTTGCGGATCGACCAAGGCCAGATTGATCACCGCTGCGATGACCAGCACCCCGGCCAGCAGCATCCATGAAACGCGCTGGCCAAGCCCGCCCAGCACCGGCAAGCGCACCCCATCGACCAGCCAGGCCCAGAACACTTTCAGATTATAAACCAGAAATGCCAGCGTGAAGGCGGTGACCGTTTTCTTGTCGATCCCGCCTTGCGCCAGCCGCGTGGTCAGCGTCGCGCCGATCATCGCGTACGGAAATCCGGAGGATACCCCAAGGAAAAACGCCGCCAACGATTCCTTTTCCAGATAGGGCCGCAGCGCCGGAACGCGCGGCGCCAGCCCGATAAGCAGTACGATCACCACGGCCATAACAATCAGCGTCGTCGACATGCGCCCCACCCTTTGCAGTTTTGCCGCGAACCTAGCGCCGAAACGCGCTATGACCAGCCCCTGATGGACCACACGACTACAATCCCGGGCAAAGCGCCCACTGCGGGGCAGCTCGAATTAGCGCGGCAGATCGCGGCCGGTGAACCCCGGCCCAATCGCGGGATCACCGCAGTGCCCGCCAGCGTCTATACCGATCCAGCGCACTGGCAGCGCGAAGCCAGGTTGCTGTTCGGCCGCGCGCCGCAAGTGCTGTGCCCATCAGCCTTGCTGCCGGAAACCAACATGGCTGTGCCGCATGATGCCACCGGCCAGCCGCTGTTGATCACCCGCGATGATGCTGGCGCGGTGCACGTGTTCCTGAATGTCTGCCGCCATCGAGGCACCCGGCTGGTTGAAGGACAGGATGTACACTGTTCCAAGCGGCTGACTTGCCCGTACCACGCTTGGACTTACGCCACCGACGGGCGGCTGCTCGCCCTGCCCCGCCCCGAGACCTTCCCCGGGCTCGACAAACGCGCGCACGGTTTGATCGAATTGCCAAGTTGCGAGGCGGGCGGGCTGATCTGGTACGGATCAGGCACAGAGGCCGATTTTGCGCTTGCACGCCAACTCGGCGAAGATTTCGACACTTTTGCGATGCGCGATCTGCACCTGTTTGAGCGGCGCACCCATGCGGTCGCGTCGAACTGGAAGCTGATCATGGACGCGTTTCTGGAAAGCTACCACGTTACCCGGCTGCACGCGGCGACCATCGGACCTTTCTTCAAGGACGGCGTATCCAGCGGCGATTTGATCGGGCCGCACCAGCGCAGTCTGGTCTGCCGCGCCGAAGAACTGGACGGCGTGGATTTTGCAGACATGGCCGCGCTGCGCCGGATCGGCACTTTTGCTTATCAATTATTCCCCGCCACGGTGATCGTGATCAGCCCCGATTACATCAACGTGATGGCGCTATGGCCGCAGGCGCACGACCGCACGCTGGTTGAAGACTTCATGCTGATCCCCGAGGCTCCGCGCGATGAGAAGGCCCAGCGCCACTGGCAGCGCAGCTGGGACTTGCTCGACGGCGGGGTGTTTGCAGGCGAGGACTTTCGCGCCGCTGAACTCGGCCAGCAGGGGTTGAGCACCGGCGTGATCCCCACGCTGACGCTGGGCACGCTCGAGACCGGGATCCGCCGGTTCCATGAGATTCTGGAAGAGCAGATGGGGCTGGCCTCCTAAATTCTCCCCGTTTTTGTGAAGCACAAACGCGAGCGACCAAAGGCAGGGTGACGTTTTCCCGCTATCCCGCTAAGGGCGCTGCATGACTTCTCCAGACCAACCTCGCCAAGACGGCGCTTCTGCTCCGCGCCAAGGCGACCGCATCGCCAAACTGCTCGCCCGCTCCGGCATCGCCAGCCGCCGCGAAGTTGAACGGATGATCGCCGATGGCCGGGTCAAACTGGGCGACGAGGTGCTGACCACCCCCAACACCGTGCTGACCAGCCTGCGCGGCGTGACGGTTGACGGCAAACCGGTCAAAGCGCCAGAAGCCGCCAAGCTGTACGCGTTTAACAAACCCCCGGGCTTGATCACCGCCGAACGCGATCCGGCAGGCCGGCCGACCATTTACACCGCGCTGCGCAATGCCATGCCCGAAGGCGCGGGACGGGTGATGCCGGTCGGGCGGCTCGATTTCAACACCGAAGGACTGTTGCTGCTGACCAATGACGGCGGACTGAAACGCGCGATGGAACTGCCCTCGTCGGGCGTACCGCGCACGTATCGCGCGCGCACGTTTGGCGACATTACGCAGAACGAGCTGGAAGCCTTGTCCGAAGGGATCGAGATCGACGGGATGCGCTATGGCAATATCAACGCCAATATTGAACGCAGCACCGGGCGTAACCGCTGGATCGAAATGACCATCACCGAAGGCAAAAACCGCGAAGTTCGCCGTGTGCTGGAGCATCTGGGGTTGGAGGTCAGCCGCCTGATCCGCACCGCCTATGGCCCGTTCCGGCTGCTCGATTTACCGCGCGGGATGGCGGTTGAACTGCGCGAGGCCGAGGTCGAGAAATTTATCGCGACGCTCAAAATCCCTGGCTCCCCGGGTGAAGTGCGCAGTCCGCAGGACCACGCGCGCAACCGCGTGCTGCGCGGTCGCCGCTAGTGCGGATAATCGCCGGGCAATGGCGCGGGCGCAAACTGGTCGCGCCGGTCGGCGAGACCACGATGCCCACATCGGATCGCACCCGTGAGACGCTGTTTTCGATGCTGGTCAGCCGACTTGGCGCGTTTGAGGGACTGACGGTGGCGGACTTGTTTGCTGGCTCGGGCGCGCTGGGGATTGAAGCGCTGTCACGCGGGGCCGCCTCGTGCATCTTCGTCGAGCAAGATGCCGCGGCCATCAGAGCGTTGCGCAGCAATCTGGCCAATTTGCACGCGCAGGCGCAAAGCGATGTCCGCGCCTCATCGGTGCTGGCGCTGGGGCCGGCCAAGGCCCCGCTCGATCTGATTCTGCTCGACCCGCCGTACACCACCGGCGCAGGCGTGGTCGCGCTTGAGAAGCTGCAACGGCTCGGCTGGATTGGCCCGGCAACCTGGATCAGTTTGGAAACCGCGCTGAAGGAACCAGCCGAGATCAAGGGTCTGACCCCGGTGGCCGAGCGCAAGGTTGGCAAAGCCCAGCTCACCCTGTTTCGGTCGGCCCAACTCGCCTGATCACGCCTGCTTGACCCTGTGCTGAAACAAGCGCAGCTCTAAGCTGGGTCGTGTTTTGGGAGGATTGCCACCATGCTTTCAACCAACAGATCCAAGCTGTTCTCAGTACCAGTAGCATTTGCTTTAATGGCAGGCTGTCACGGCACCCCGCCGGGCGACGCGGCCAAAGCCGGTGACGAAGTGAAGGCCAATATGACTGCGCTGGTCGCGGCCTTTGCATCGCGCGACGCCGACAAGGC
>JANMBA010000148.1:0-5981 GCA_031360105.1 Novosphingobium sp. | reverse complement strand
CAGCGGAATCCAGATATCATCAACGGCCAGATACCGGACATGGAAGTCCTCTAGCTTAAGATTGTTAGCGGCACTGATCGAATCCCGGTGTTCGGAAAGCCTGCTGAATAACCATCTGCCGGAGTCGCTCGAGGCCAGACTGGCTCCTTTGCGCGAGCCAGAAGGTACCGCTTTACCAACGTAAATGGGCGATGAAGGCTCTGCTATGTGTGATACGGCAATCGGCTGATAAGGCCCGAACGAGCCGCTGTAATAGATCGCATATATTCCCGCGCCCTGGAATGGCATCAGGCTTGCCAAATCGGCAGGCGGCAATTCGAGCAAAGCTTCGACGACTGATTTGCCGAGATTGAGCTTGTCGAGCGGGTTGTATGCTTCAACCATGCAATTGCCGCAGATGCCTGATAACCGACTCTGTCACTGTCTTGGCCAGATCGACCGGCACAGCGTTCCCCAACTGCCGCATGGCTTCTGACCACGATCCTTCGAATGCAAACTGATCCGGAAATGTTTGCAGCCGCGCACTCTCGCGCACTGTAAAATAGCGTACGCTGCCATCATCGCGCACCATCATGTTTTCACCGCCTGGCACACCGTGAACACCAGCCTTCAATGCTTTGGCCGGAAGGTCCATTGGACTGCCGGTATGCCCTGCATAACTGCGTGCCCCAGGTTGATAACGGTGATTGAGCAACTTTGCCGAAGCGGCGGGCGCAAGCTGCGGATCAGGAAGGTCGGCAAGCGCGTCGCGGACCGTTCGCCAAGGCTGCAATGCTGACGTAAGATTATCGTTCACCGGCTTGTGCAGCCTTCGGTGGCTTCGCGCCAAACGATGCAGATCCCAATACACGCCGCGGTCAGTCTGATCCAATTGCAGCGCTGCCAGACTGTGCGTGGCTTTTGGGAAAGCCCAATTGGCGCACACGTCATTCCGGAACCCGATGAAAAATACCCGCTCTCGCCGCTGCGGAACGCCATAGTCAGCGGCATTAAGCACGCGCGGCGGAATGACCTGATACTGCAGCCCTTCCCGTTTGCCTGAACTGTGGTGCTGCTCCAGCCGAGCCAGATGCTCGTGCCAGTCTTCCGCTTGCTGTCGAACGACCTCGGGGTAGGTTAGCTGCAAGGTGATATAGGCAAAATAGGCTGAAAAACTGCTGCGTGTCAGACCTTTTACATTCTCAAAAATGAAAGCGCGTGGCCGCGTCTCTCTGACAGCACGCACCGCCTCGGACCACATGTCACGATGGTCGTCATGGGCCTTGTGCTTGCCGCCGAGTGAAAATGGCTGGCACGGCGGTCCACCCGTGACGAGGTCAATCTTATCTTCGAGCAAGGTAAAATCCATTGCCTGAATGTCACCCTCGAACGGCTCTGGCCAAGCAAGACTGTCACTGCGCCCGTTACGCCTTAGCGTCGCACAGCACCACCGATCCCGCTCAACAATGAGCTTGGGAATTGCACCCGCAAGTTGGCTTCCAAGGCCCAAACCACCGGCACCGGCGAACAGCTCGATAGATTGCACGGTATCGCCCTCAAATTTAGTCTAGAAGGGTTTATGTTCCCAAAGTGTTCCTGTCAAACACGCTCAGCTCTGGCGCCGCGCCATGAAGGCCAGCTTTTCGAACAGCATCACGTCCTGCTCGTTCTTGAGCAGCGCGCCGTGGAGCGGCGGGATCGCCTTGCTGGGATCCTTGTTCTGCAACACCTCGAGCGGCATGTCTTCGTTGAGCAGCAGCTTGAGCCAGTCGAGCAGTTCGCTGGTGCTGGGCTTTTTCTTGAGCCCCGGCACGTCGCGCACTTCGTAGAATACGTCCATCGCCTTGCTCACCAGCGTCTTTTGAATGCCGGGGAAGTGGACATCGATGATCGCCTGCATCGTCGTGCGGTCCGGGAATTTGATGTAGTGAAAAAAGCACCTGCGGAGGAATGCGTCGGGCAATTCCTTTTCGTTGTTAGAGGTGATGATCATGATCGGCCGCTCTTTGGCGGTGATCGTTTCGCGCGTCTCGTAAACGTCGAAGCTCATCCGATCGAGCTCTTGCAGCAGATCGTTAGGAAACTCGATATCGGCCTTGTCGATCTCGTCGATCAGCAGCACCGGCAGCTGCGGCGAGGTGAAGGCTTCCCACAGCTTGCCCTTTTTGATGTAGTTCGAAATATCGTGGACCCGCTCGTCGCCCAACTGGCCATCGCGCAACCGCGCCACTGCATCGTATTCATACAGCCCTTGGTGCGCTTTGGTGGTGCTTTTGACGTGCCATTCGATCAACGGCGCGCCCAGCGCTTTGGCGATTTCATGCGCCAGCACGGTCTTGCCGGTGCCGGGTTCACCTTTAACCAGCAAGGGCCGCCGCAGCAGCACGGCGGCGTTGACCGCAACTTTCAAATCTTCGGTGGCGACGTAATCTTCAGTGCCTTCAAACCGGGCCATGCGAGCTCCCTTATTCGGTTTAATCGTTCGGTTAAGCGCGATAGTTGGTGCAGACCCGCGTTGCAAGCCGGAATGGGATAGGCAAGCCGGAATGGGAAGGGGGGATTTGAAACAAAACGGGCGTCGCAGCCCGAAGGCGCGACACCCGTTTACCCTCCCCAACTTCTTGTAGCCTTAACGACCAACTGTGCGACCCGTAGGAGGGGATGCATTGACAGGGAACATATCCCGGTGCTTGTTGGCGATCTACAAACTTTTAGAGAATTGCGGGAAAAGCTTTGGTTGATCTGGCCGGTCCCAATTTGCTTGAATTGCTGGCGTCGCCATCGCGCCAATGGCTAGCGACGCTTGCCCGACGTAAAAAGTACAGCGACGGCGAATTGGTTCATTCGCGCGGAGATGCTGACCCGGCGATGGGCATCGTAATTGCAGGAAGCGTCAGAATGTTCCGTACGCGGCGACACGGCGCAGAGAGTCTTGTCAGCCTGATTTACCCAGGCCAACACTTTGGCGACATATTGATGTTTGACTGCGAACCCCGCACGCACAGCGTGGTCGCAGTCGGCGATACGATCATCGATCATTACGATGCCAAGGCTTTCGGCCTGGTGACGGCACGCCCCGAGGTGCTTGTAGCGCTATACCGGGTAGCGGGAGCGCGGCTGGGGCGGGCGCTGGCGATGATCGACGATTTGCGGACGCTCCCGCGGGAGGGGCATCTTGCCAAATTGTTTCTGGCACTCGCGCCGACTGCTGATGCCCAAGGCAAGATCGACTGCATCCAGGAAGATCTGGCTGGTATTCTGGGGGTGACCTCGATGACCTTGGCCAAGGCGCTGGGCAAGCTTAAGCGCGTGGGACTGGTGGAGACCGGATATCGCCATATTCGAATCACGGATATCGGCGCTTTGCGGGCTTGGGTCAGCGCGCTCGAACTTGATTAGCCGGTCATTGAGTTAGTCCTGACTGGACGTGAACTGCACCGTCATTGTTGCGTTCGCGGGGACCGTCACGGCCAGCAGTGGCCGTCCGTTGCGCTTGCCGAACGCTGGTTCGGATGTGGTGATCCGCTGTGTCCCCCAGACGTTCAGCTCAAGCTCGAACGCAATCGCGCTGGACCCGGCATTGCTGATTGTCACTTCGCTATCCTGATCCTTGGTCCCGCGCCGCAACGTCTTGCGGGTGACGGTAACATCAGGGGCCTGGCCCAAGACCAGCTCAATCTTTTCAGCTTCGGCGGTATCGGCCAGGTTGGGCTCGCCAACCAGCATGGTCCGGCCAAATTGCTCCTGCGCGATCAGGAATGAACCCGAGGGCAGCGGTAAGCCCAGATTGTGCGCCTTGTCGTTAAACGTGCGCAGCATCGCCACAGCACCGACATTCTCCTGCTCGCCAGACGAAATCGCATTGAGGCTCGACTTGTAGATCCGCTCAAACGGCACGGCGTGTTGCTCGACCAGCCGGGTCTGCTTCATTTGCAGCGCGGCGACGGTGGTGCGCTGCGGGACGGTATAGAGTTTGAGATCACCCAGCTGTTCGGCTGGCGGCGGCGGGGCAGGTGCCGCCATCATCGAAACTGCCATCGGGGCTTCCTGCAGCCTTGATGTGCGGCGCTGCGCGGTCACTGTAATCTTGTCGTCAAACATGCCGCCATTAAAAGCTGGCTGAACATATGGATTCACCAATGTGTAGGGTCGATCAGGCTTCAGCGGAACGTCATTGGTGCGCTGCATCGGCCAGCACCGCGCGATCACTTGTGGCTGATTGTTGACAAACCGCTGCACATATTCGCGGTTCAGCCCGCCCGCGACAATCTGCGTGCGGGCATCATTGAGCGAGACCGAATTGCCGTTGGCCAGCGTGATCCATCCGCCCAGTTCCAGCGTTTTGCCATCGGGATTGATTTGCGCGGTGTAATTGGCGCTCCAGTCAAATTGCTCGGCAATATAGGTGAGGGTGACCGTGGCGGTGATCGACTTGGCGGATTTAGTCTGAACCGACAGCGTCGGCTGCGCGGACAAACCTTCGGCATCCAGACCATAGCGGAACGTCTCAGCCATGCCAGAACAGCGCAGCGCTTCCACGCCGGCAGCGGTCTGGAAGATCACTCCCTGATCGCTGGCCGAGACGATCTGACCGCCGACCAGTTCGGCCTTACCGGTATCGCGGTTGGTGCGCTTCAGCGTGACCAGTTTGCCCCGCGCGGCCCGCATCAGCGAGGAGGGGGACAGCAGCGCCGCATCGCGGTTCTTTTCAATCACGCCGCCCGGTAATCCGGTGACAATCGCGCTTTCAGGAATAATCCCGTCAGCCACTCCGATAAACCGCAGACGGCTGCGCCCGGCGGGGATTGTTACCCGGCGGGTTTCGGTGATGACTGCAAAGCCGCCCAGCGCATCGAGCCGGATCGAGCCGCCATTGCGCCCAGGATCGCGGTATATTGTGACCCCAATGTCGCTTGGTTCGGTCGCGGCCACATCACCGGCACAAGCCGGCAACGCGGGACCTAGCGCCAGCAACAGCAGGAAGAGCCA
Organism: Novosphingobium sp.; assembly: GCA_031360105.1. Classification (GTDB taxonomy): domain Bacteria; phylum Pseudomonadota; class Alphaproteobacteria; order Sphingomonadales; family Sphingomonadaceae; genus Novosphingobium. The sequence continues at coordinate 1,013 of JANMBA010000148.1, read as the reverse complement.
GCGCAAGGCCGTGCTCCTCAGTACCGCGAATCGAAGGTGGCGGTGACCACGGTTTTGCCATTGGCCGGAACGGTTACATTCCACACCACGCTATCGGCATCGCGGCGCTCGCTCTTCTGGCTTTCCGTAGCCACTTTCGTTTCGCCCCACAGGCCCGACTGGATGACCTGCACCGTGACCGCCTTGGGCAGGGCATTGCTCAGCGTATAGCGCATCGCGGTTTTCCAGCGCCGATCATTCACCTTGGTCCGGCTTTCGACCACTGGCTGCACTTTGACATCGAACGCATCGCCGGTACTGAGCGCCAGCTTTGAGCCCATCGGAGTGTGGCCGATCGCATGCTCGCCAATGAACTGAGCCTGCCCGCGCGCATCCTTCAGATAGAACCGCACCACGCCGGCTGGCAGCTGGTCGCCCAGACCGCCATTGGCCGAATTGCTGAAGCTATAGACCGTCGCGGCGCTGATCGGAGTGTCCGAAGTCTGCAACCAGCCGAACCGCGCTTCATAGCCATGCGCGGCGGGCGCGCCGTGCACATCAAGAAAGCTGACCTGCTTGGTTTGCAGATTGGCAATCGTGGTGCGTTCGCTCAGCGGATACAGGTAATAGTCGCCCAGCCGCGCCCGGGTGCCGCTTTCGGTCCCTGCCTCGACCAGCGTATCATCGCCGCCTTGATAGCCGCGCCCGCCCTGATATCCGCCGTTATAACCTTGATTCAGCATCCGCGGGCTACCCGCGACCAGCACCGTGCGGGCATTTTCATAGGTCGTGCCCGAATTGTTGGTCAGCGTGACCCAGCCTTGCACGTCGATCGTGCTTTTACCTTCATCATACAGCGCGACGTAATCCGCCCGCCAGCCCAGCCCCGGAGTGAGATAGCGCAGCGCTGCTTCGCGCGTCCCAGCTTTGGCTTGTACGGTCACTGACAGCGTCGGATCGGCGCGCATGTTGGGCGGGATATGGTCGAAGATCACCCGCACCGGCAGGCCGTCATCGCGCAGCACCTCGATCCG
>JANMBA010000146.1:0-4921 GCA_031360105.1 Novosphingobium sp. | reverse complement strand
TGGAGCTTGCGGCGGGCAGTGAACACCGCCTCTTCATCGAAGTCGAGCTGATTGGAACGAATACAGGGACCGGCATTCAGCACGGAATCCATCGAATGATACCAGCTGGGGCGGTGTTGGAAATCGCTCCAGTCAGGCGTCCAGCCGAAATCGGCGGGGTAAATGTCGGTTGTCAGCCTTTCCTCAAAACCGTGCAGCTGATCGGGACCGACGAAGTGCATCTTGCCCGCAAGGATCGTGCGATAGCCGCCCTGTCGCAGATAATGCGCCATGGTGGGAGTAGTGGCAGACAGTTCGGCGGCATTGTCATAGGCGCCGATTCGCGAAGGTAGTTGCCCGGCCATCATTGAAAATCGTGACGGAGCACAAAGCGGACTGTTGCAATAGGCCGAGCGGAACAGCACGCCCTCATCGGCCAGGCGGGTCAGATTGGGTACGAGGACTGGCGAAGGCGCAATGAACGGCAGGAATGGAGCCGCCATTTGGTCGGCCATCAGGATCAGGATATTGGGTTGCCGCACCATCGTTGAACTCTCCTGTGAAGCTATTGACCAGACCAGCCCGAAGAGTGACCTTAGGCATAGCCGCGGGGGGCCTCAAGGGGGCTCTGTTTGATGGGGTGAATAACCGCCGACGGCATTGTGTGCCCAAGGTGGTGTGTCTATCACCCGTGAGCAGTCAGGCGCTTGCGTAGGATCCTGGCACTATCGGGCTGGCTATCGCAAAATCGGTTATTCAGGCGGCATGACGAACACCCATCGCCAGAGCCCATTACCCGTTGGTCGATGGCGCATTGGCAATTTGCTTGCGGTTTGCTTATGGCTCGAACGAAGTCAAGGAACAGGGATATCCGCATGCAATTCGCCCGCAAGGTTTGGCATCTGCTCGTCGCGATCAAGGACGGGTTGGTGTTGCTGTTGCTGCTGCTGTTCTTTGCGGCGCTGTATAGCGCGCTGACGGCCCGGCCGGGGCAGGCGGCGTTGAAGGACGGGGCCTTGCTGCTCAAGCTGGATGGCTCGGTGGTCGAAGAACCGGCCGATCAAGACCCGCTGGCCTTGCTGCGCGGCGGCGGCGCGGCGCCCAAGCAACACCGCACCCGCGATGTGGTGCGCGCGCTTGAGCTGGCCGCCACCGACGATCACATCAAGGCGGTGGTGCTCGATCTGTCGCAGTTCGCCGGCGGCGGGCTGGTCAGCATGGAAGAGATTGGCGCGGCGATGGATCAGGTCCGCGCCGCGAAAAAGCCCGTGCTGACTTACGCAGTCGCCTATATCGATGACGGGGTGATGCTCGCCGCGCATGCCAGCGAAGTGTGGGCGCACCCGATGGGCGGCGCGTTCGTGATGGGGCCGGGCGGGACCACGCCCTATTACGGCAAGCTGCTGCAAAATTACGCGATCAAGATCCACGTGTTCAAGGTCGGCACGTTCAAGGATTTCGTCGAACCGTACGAACGCAACGATGCCTCGGCCGCGTCGAAAGAAGCGCGCACCGCGCTGTTTGCGGCGATGTGGGATGACTGGAAGGCCGATGTGCTGAAGGCGCGGCCCAAGGCGCAGATTGAACGGATCACCAAGGATCCGGTCGGCTGGTTTACGGCTGCGAAGGGCGATGCGGCGCAGGCCGCGCTCGATGCCGGACTGATTGACAAAGTGGGCGACAACATTGCCTTTGGCGAGCGCGTTAAAGCGATTGCAGGCGCTGGCGATAACAAGGACAAACCCGGCAGCTATGCCTACAGCCGGGCTGACGCACTGCTGGCCGCACATCCGCGCAGCACCGATGGCAAGGCCGTGGCGGTGGTTACCGTTGCGGGTGAAATCGTCGATGGCAAAGCCGGCCCCGGCACCGCTGGCGGCGACCGGATCGCCAAGCTGATCGATCAGGCCAACGCCGATGAAGCCCCGGCGCTGGTGCTGCGGGTCGATTCGCCCGGTGGTTCGGTGCTGGCCTCCGAGCAAATCCGTGGCGCGCTTGAGCGCTTCAAGGCCCCAAAAAACGGCATCGCCCGCCCGGTGGTGGTTTCGATGGCAAATCTGGCGGCGAGCGGGGGGTACTGGGTTTCGACTCCGGCCAACCGGATCTTCGCCGAACCCGGCACGGTCACCGGCTCGATCGGGATTTTCGCGGTGATGCCCAGCTTTGAAGCGACACTGGCGCGCTATGGCGTTAACAGTGACGGGGTGCGGACCACGCCGCTTTCGGGGCAGCCTGATCTGATTGGCGGCCTCAGCCCCGAAGTTGAAAAGCTGCTTCAGGCCAATATCGAACAGGGCTATGCGCGCTTTGTCGGGCTGGTCGCCAAATCGCGCGGCAAGACCCCGGCAGAAGTCGATGCGCTGGCGCAGGGCCGGGTCTGGGATGGCGGCACCGCGCGCCAAAAGGGGCTGGTTGATGAATTCGGCGGACTGCCCGAAGCGCTCAAATTCGCCGCTGGAGCAGCCAAGCTCGATAGCTGGCATCCCAAATACTACGGCACCGAGGCAGCGGGTTACGGCGGCATGATTGCCAAGCTGCTGGGCGGCGATGATGAGGACGCGGACAGCGGCGGCGGCGAGCAGGGCAACGATCTGGTCGCGCTGATGGCACAACGCCAGCAGCTCAGCCTGACCCGCGCCGCTGCTGGGCTGCTCCGGCTGGGCAGTGTGCAGGGCGCGCAAGCCTATTGCCTCGATTGCGATGTGGTTGCTCCAGTCGCAGAGCAAGCCGAGCCGGGCAATTGGCTGGTCAAGCTGGCAATCGTGCTGGGGATAAAGTAGTAGCGGTGCTCGTTTCCCCGGCGAAGACCGGGACCCAGCCCTGACAAATAGCGGTCGCTGCACGGCGCTTTTTGGTGTGGTCCGGGTCCCGGCCTTCGCCGGGATGACCGTACGGACAAGCGGAAATTGCCGTGCACACCGCACCAAACCAACGCCTTCCCTTATCCCCGCTTGCCCTTTGCCGCGCCGCTCATTAAGGGCCACCGCTTGTTCCACGACTACGTCGGGCTGCGGGCGTGGCGGAATTGGTAGACGCGCTGGTTTTAGGTACCAGTATCGTAAGATGTGGGGGTTCGAGTCCCTTCGCCCGCACCAATCCTGCCCCCCTGCTTAAGCCCGCGCAGGTGCCCAGATTTACGAAGAAGGCTTCATTTGTCATGCAGATTGTCGAGACCACCAACGAGGGTTTGAAGCGCAGCTACTGCGTGAAGATCGCGGCCAAGGATATTGCGTCGAGGATCGACGGCGAAGTGGCCAAGATCGCCCCCGACGTGCGCATGGCGGGCTTCCGCCCAGGCAAAGTGCCGGCCAATCTGGTCAAGAAAATGCACGGGCCGCAACTGCATCAAGAAGCGCTGAACACCACGGTGCGCGAAGCGGTCGATAAAGTGATTGGCGATAACCAGCTGCGCCCGGCCATGCAGCCGCAGATCGCATTGAGCGAAGGCTACGAGCAGGGTAAAGACGCCGAGCTGACGGTTGAGCTGGAAGTGCTGCCGACGATCCCCGCGCCGCAGATCGACGGGTTTAAGCTCGACAAGCTGGTGGTCCCGGTCAGCGACGCCGAAGTGGCCGAGCAAGTCGCCAAACTGGCCGCGAACGCCAAGACCTTCACCGAGGCCAAAAAGGGCAAGAAGGCCGCTGACGGCGATCAGCTGATTATCGACTTCCTCGGCAAGGTTGACGGCGTGCCGTTTGACGGCGGCAAGGCCGAAGACGCCGCGCTGGAAATCGGTTCAGGCCGGTTTATCCCGGGCTTTGAAGAACAGCTGATCGGCTGCAAGGAAGGCGATGAAAAAACCATCACCGTCACCTTCCCGGCCGATTATCAAGCCGCCGAACTGAAGGGCAAGGTCGCCACTTTCGACGTCACCGTAAAGTCTGTCAAAGTCCCCGGTGAGAGCAAGATCGACGATGATTTCGCCAAAAGCCTGGGGCTGACCAGCCTTGAGCAATTGCAGGGATTGTTGCGCGGTCAGCTTGAACAGGAAATCGCCGGACAGACCCGCACCCAGATGAAGCGCGCGCTGCTCGATCTGCTTGCCGCCGGGCACACCTTCGATGTCCCGGCGACGATGGTCGAGGCCGAATTCGAGCAGATTTGGGCGCAGCTCAATCAGGAAGCGCAGCAGGAAGAAGATCCCGCCGCCGCCTTGGCCGAGATTGAGGCCGAGAAGGACGATTACCGCGCAATCGCCGTGCGCCGCGTGCGGCTGGGCTTGTTGCTGTCGGAGATTGGCCAGGCCAACGGGGTTGAAGTCAGCGCGCAGGAAATGAATATGCTGGTCCAGCAGGCCGCGCAGCAATACCGCGCCGAAGATCGCCAGCGGTTTATGGAATACATCCAGCAGGATGCACTCGCCGCCGCGCAATTGCGCGCGCCGCTGTACGAGGACAAGGTGGTCGATTTCCTGTTCGACAAGGCCGAAGTCACCGAAAAGACCGTGACCAAGGACGAGCTTCAAGCCGCAATCGAAGCCGAAGACGCGGTGCCGGCTCCGGTCAAGCCGGCGAAGAAGGCCGCGCCGAAGAAGGCAGCGGCCAAGGTTGAAGATGAGCCTGTAGCCAAGGTTGAGACTAAGGCTGCTGCTCCGAAGAAGGAAGCTGCGCCTAAGGCTGAGAAGGCTCCGGCCAAGAAGGCTGGTCCAAAGAAATAGGCCGGACTGCCCTCTCCCCGGATGGGGAGAGGATACGCAGGCTTGCGAGCACGCTCGCTAGCCGCAGTTGGAGAGGGGCTTGTGCCCTGTCGAGTTCGGAAACCCCTCTCCCAGCTTTGCTAGCAGCCAGAGGCTGCAAGCTGCGCTAGAGCCTCTCCCCAACCGGGGAGAGGGGCTTGCTAGCTATTCCCCCCACCGCTTGAGCTTCGGCTTGGCCAGCACTGCGGTGCGCGCCCGCTCATACGCCGCGCCGAGGTCGAGCACACCCTTATCGCCCCATTGCGG
>JANMBA010000136.1:0-3332 GCA_031360105.1 Novosphingobium sp. | reverse complement strand
GCGCATTGCAGCAGGTTGCGCAGCTCGATCAGGTCGGTCGAGACGCGGAAGTGGCCGTAATAGTCTTCAATCTCGCCGAACAGCATGTGGATCCGGTGCGCCGCGCGCTCAAGCCGCCGCGTGGTCCGCACGATCCCGACGTAATTCCACATGAACCGGCGAATTTCGGTCCAGTTTTGCTTGATGATCACCTCTTCGTCCGAATTGGTCACCCGGCTTTCGTCCCAGCCGCGCACGACGGGCGGCGCTTCGAAGGTGTCCCACCGCGCCAGAATATCGGCCGCTGCCGCCTCGCCGAACACGAAGCATTCGAGCAGCGAATTGGAAGCGAGCCGGTTGGCCCCGTGAAGGCCCGATTCGGTGCATTCGCCCGCCGCATATAGCCCCGGCAAGTCGGTTCGCCCAGCCAGATCGATCATGATTCCGCCGCAGGTGTAATGCTGTGCTGGCACCACCGGGATCGGCTGCTTAGTCATATCGATACCAAGGCCCAGCAGCTTTTCATAGATGTTGGGAAAGTGCTCGCGGACGAATTCGGGCGGCTGGTGGCTGATATCAAGGTGGACGTAATCGAGCCCGTCGCGCTTGATTTCGGCATCGTTGGCGCGCGCGACGATATCGCGCGGGGCAAGCTCGGCGCGTTCGTCGTAATCGGGCATATAGCGGTGCCCGGTGCGGGAATTGAGCAAATGCCCGCCTTCGCCGCGCACCGCCTCGGTAATCAGGAAGTTCTTGACGTCGAGGTTGTAGAGGCAGGTCGGGTGGAACTGCATCATTTCCATATTGCCGACCCGGCAGCCCGCGCGCCACGCCATCGCGATCCCATCGCCGGTGGCACCGCGCGGCGCGGTGCTGAACTGGTAAACCCGGCCTGCGCCGCCGCTCGCGAGGATCGTTGCGCGGGCGGTGTGCGCTTCAACATTGCCGGTTTGTTCATTGAGCGCGTAAACCCCCCAGACCCGGCCCGAGCCTGAATAGCGTTCCTCGTGCTTGCCGGTAATCAGGTCAATGCAGGCCTGATGCGGCAACAGGGTGATGTTGGGATTGGCCTCGGCTGCTTTGAGCAGCGCCGATTGGACCGCCCAGCCGGTCGCATCTGCGACGTGCACGATCCGCCGGTGCGAATGCCCGCCTTCGCGAGTCAGATGCAGCGCATTGCCCTCGGCATTGAACGGCACCCCCAGCTGGACCAGCCGGTCGATCGCGTGCGGGGCTTGGCCGATCACGAACTCGACCGTCTCAAGCCGGTTAAGCCCCGCGCCCGCCACCATCGTATCGCGGATGTGGTTTTCAAACGTATCGCCCGCATCCAGCACTGCGGCGATCCCGCCTTGCGCCCAAGCGGTCGATCCGCCAGTCAGCTCGCCCTTGGCCAAGACTAGCACCTTGACCCGCTCAGCCAGCGCCAGCGCCGCAGTCAGCCCCGCCGCGCCCGAGCCGATGATGATGACGTCGTGGTTCATGGCTAGATTGACCGGTTAGAAATTAAGCCGCTTTGGTTGTCGTATGCGGCAGGGAAACGGTTTCTAGCGTGGACAAGTCAAGCAAACTCGAAGCATGATCGATGTCGATGCCCACTACATGGCCCTGCGCGTCCAGATCGGCATTCAACCCATCGGCAATTTCGCGAACTTCTACACCCGCACCTGCGCGCAGCTCGATATACAGGCTGTCAGTTTCGGCATAATAATGCAGCTTCATGGCGCGTCCTCGCGAAAATTTCGATCAGGGAAGGCGTTGTGGATCGTTGTCCCGTCCGCAAGCGTGATCACTCGCAAGATGCGAGGTTCGGGCTCGTTTTGCAAGGTTGCCCAGCCCCAGTGCCGGATCCGACCATCTTCTTGCGGCAAAACCCTGAGCGGGTCTGCAAGCACCGACTGACAGATCTCGAGCGATAGGTATGGACGTTTGCGCTGGACCTGTTCGGTAAAGTAACGCGTAGCCAATATCACGCTGCCACTTTCGCCGCCGTTGTCAGACTCACAAACACGTCTTCCAGATCGGCCTCACGCGTGGTCACATCGACAATCGTCAGCCCTTGAGCCTGAACCTGCGCCAGGACTTCGCCGGCGTTGCTCTTGTCCTTGTCGTAGGTAATCTCGATCGTGCGCTCACCCGCTGGTTCGCATTTGAGGAAGGCCGGGCTTGACGGGAGCTTGACCACATCCTGATCCAGCGTCAGCACCACGATCTTCTCGCGTGCCATTTCAACCAGTTCGCGGGTCGGTTTGTCGGCGATCAGCTGGCCGTGGTTGATGATCGCGATCCGGTCGCAGAGCTGCTCGGCCTCTTCGAGGTAATGCGTGGTCAGGACCACGGTGACCCCGCCCGCGTTAAGCTCGGCCACCAGTTCCCACAGCTGCCGCCGCAGTTCGACATCGACCCCGGCGGTCGGCTCGTCCAGCACGATCACCGGCGGAGTGTGAACCAGCGCCTTGGAGATCAGCAGGCGGCGTTTCATGCCGCCCGAGAGCGTGCGGGCATAGGCGTTGTGCTTGTCGGCAAGGTGGACCTGGCGCAGCAATTCCATCGATTTGCGCAGCTGTTTGGGCACGCCGTATAAACCGGCCTGGTTTTCGAGCACCTCGAACGGGGTGAAAAACGGGTCGAAGACGATTTCCTGCGGGACGATGCCGATCGAGCGTTTGGCGTTGCGCAAATCCTTGTCGATATCGAAACCCCAGATTTCGGCGGTTCCGCTGGTCTTCATCACCAGCCCGGCCAGGATGTTGATCAGGGTCGATTTGCCCGCGCCGTTGGGGCCGAGCAGGCCGAAGATCTGTCCTTGCGGTACGTCAAAGCTGACATCGTCGAGCGCGAGTTTGGCAGGGGCATTTCCGGCTGGCGCATAGCGCTTGACGAGGTGCTTGATCGAGATTGCGGCAGGGATGCTCATGGCTCCCGCTTAGCGCCTGATCTGGCCAAGGCAAACCCCCCGAACGACTGCCAAAAGTTTGCGGTCAACGAGGATTGCTACCGCCAAATTAACCATATGCATGCAAGGGGTCTTCAGTCCGCAGCGCTAGGTAGTATGCAATGCCTTGGGGGTTATCAGTATCAGACGGCCGCTGGCGAGCCGTAAACCGCGCTTTTTGCGGATCGCTGGCGCTCGCCGGGGTGGTGCTGGTGGCTAGCCCGGCGGTGGCCGCCAACCCGCCAGTGGTGGTGACAGCAAGTGCCCGTGCCACCGTGGTTGCTCCGTTAACGCTGGTCTGGGTGCAAGACCTCAAGTTCGGTCGGATCATCCCGCAGCCGCTGCCTGGCACGGTTACCGTCGATAAAGTGACCGGGGCGTGCATCGTCACCGGGCCGATCATCGAGGTCGGCAAATG
>JANMBA010000130.1:0-3326 GCA_031360105.1 Novosphingobium sp. | reverse complement strand
CGCGTCCGGCGGCTGGTGTTCGTGTGCCACGGCAACATCTGCCGCAGCGCCTATGCCGATGGGCTGGCGCGGCGCGCCGGGATGAATGTGGCGAGCTTCGGGCTTTCAACCAGCAGCGGCAAAGCGGCTTGGCCGCTGGTGCAGCAGCGCTCGCTAGCGCGCGGGCTTGACTTGTCCGGGCACCGCACCACGCGGGTCCAGGACTACGATCCGCAGCCGGGCGATTACCTGCTGGGGATGGAAACCCGCCATTTGCGCAAGCTGGCGGGCGATCCCAAGACCGCCCAACTGCCGCGCGGGCTGCTTGGCAATTATGCCAGCCCGCCGGTGCCGCATTTGCACGATCCCTATCAGCTGGACCCCGCTTATATGGACGTCTGTCTGGCGCGGATCGAGCGCGCGGTGGCTGAGCTGATCAGGCGCTATCCCGCCGCCACAGCCGCCTGACAATCCCCGCCAGATCGCCCAGCAAGGGCCCCGGATCGCGCAGCGACCAGACGTAATAGCGCACCCGCGGATCGAGAAAATCGAGCCAGAACTGCGCCAGTGCGGCCAGCCGCTGAGCTATGGGCAGCGCACCATCGCGCAGCACCAGCACAGTCCGCTTGGCATCGGGAATGACGTAACGCGCGCGGCGCTGGCGGCTTGGACCCTGACCCGGCCCGCGTTCATCCAGCACGCCGATCCGGTAGCTTTCCCAAGCGAAATGCGCGCCGCAGTGCCATGCGAGCGGGACCGAACCCCACAGTCGCCCGTTGACCTCCATCAGCCAATAGATCCCGGTCGCCGGATCGAACCGATATTCGACCATCGCCGGACCCTCCCAGCCGAGCGCGGCGAGCAGCGCTTCGGAGCGGGCCATTTGTGCAGCGTGTTCGTTCAACGGGATCGAGGCGCACAAGCTCGACACCCCGCCGCTGGGCGGGAATTCGCGCAAGCGGCGGTGTTGAAAGCGCAAAGTCGCCGCGTCGTTCGCCATGTGCAGCATCTGGCCCAGCCCATAGCCGGGGCAATATTGCTGAACCAGCGGCCACTGCCCCAGCCGATCGTAGCGCGCCAGGATGGTGGCCAGTTGCCCGGCATCTGCGGCATATTCTACCTTCTCCAGCGCAATACCGGCAGCAGCCAAGGCCGCCTGCACCGCATTGGGATCAGCCCATTTGATCGCCACCGGATAAGCGATTTGCGCGGCGCGGGCGGCGTGATCTTCATCCGGTAACGGCTGCCACGATCCCGGCACAGCAATGCCCAATCGCTGCGCCGCCGCGAAAGTTTGCGATTTATCGAGCACCAGCGCCAGCGCCCGCGCATCCGGGCTGAGCACGCGGCAGTCTCCAAGCGAGCCATGCAGCGCCGCCAGTTCGAGCAAATGCCCCTCCGAAACCGCCATGACCGCGCCCAGACGGCGCGCGGCAGCAAATTCGGGCAGCCACGCCAGCAACGGCCGCGTTTCGAGCACAAATTCGCGGGAAAAACGGGAGAACCGCCCTAGCGCCCGGTCGCTGCGGCCATGGGCAATCACCGGCACGCCGCGCGCGCCCAGCTCGCGCACCACGGTCAACCCGATTGGGCTGTCGGCCCCCAGGACCAGCACCGGTTTGGCCAGCCCGGCCAATTCAGCGCGTGCCCGCTGCGCCCTTGGCCGCTTTGTCGTCAGCCATGGCTGCGCCCTTGGCAGCAGCCTTCGCGCCTGTGGCCTTGGACCGTTCGGCGGCAGCTTCGGCGGCGTCTTCGCGGCGGGCCTGATCCTTTTCGGCCTCGGTTGGTTCGTAATCGTCAGGCAGGCGCAGATAGACCCCGCTCGAAGCCAGCTCGGTCATCTGGGTGCGGGCCCGCGCGGCGCGGGCAGCGGGCAATTCGTTGGCCAGCGCTCTGGTCTCTGCCACCACGGTGACTTTAGCTCCGTCGCGCTCGATCGTGCGGTGGAACTGGTAGAGGTCTCCCACGGTCTGATCGACGCCTTCGCCTTGAACCCGGAAACCCTTGCCGCCGCCGGGCAGGATGATGGTTTCGCGATAAGTCCACCAATCGGGATAATCGAAGGCATAGGGCGCATCCGGGCTCAGCTCGCCCTCGCGCGCGATGTTGAACCGCCAGCCCAGCCGCGAACGATCCATTTCGTACCACCGCACACCCTGATCGCGGGTCCATTCCAGCGTCGCGCTGCCGGTCATGGTGATCACGAAATCCCCGGTGGCCTGATCATCCGCGGTCAGAATCTTGCCCGGCGCGACGAAATCATAGGTGCCGCGCCACAATTTGCGCAGTTCGCGCTGGCGGTCGGCCTGCGCGTAGCCGGCATAGGTCTGGCGCATATCCGAGCCCGCGCGGCCATGAAACCGCATCTCGCCGCTGGCCAGCGCGGGAACATCAACCCCGCGCGAGGCATCAAGCGTGAGGCTGACCACTTGCGTCGGGCGGTCAAGCGCGGCGGGAACAATCGGCACCAGCGGCGTTCCAGCTGCGGTAACCGGCAATCCAACGCGGTAATTGGGTGCCTCGAGCCGGTCGAGACTGTCATCGCCCAGCCGGGTGCCATCGAGCCAATAGGACTTGCCGCCGATCTGCACCTCGACAATCGCGTGATCGAAGCCTTCCATGGTCGGCAGCCGAACGGCGAGCAGATCGCCTTGCTTGGTATTTACCAAGACTGGACGCGCCGAAACCCCCAGTTCATCCAGCAACGCGACCAGCAGCACGGTCTTGGCCTTGCAATCGCCGAACCGGCGCAGCCAAGTCTGGTCAGCGCTGGCCGGAACAAAACCGCCATCGTCCATCCCCAGGAACAGATAGCGGATCTGCTGCTGAACCAAGGCCAGCGCCAGCTCGGCACGGCGTTTGGGATCAGTCGTCTGCGCCGCGATCCGCGCTGCCTCGGCCCGGATCGGACTGCTGGAAGCGAGCTCAACCGCCGCCGTGTAGAGCGGCGCGAACGTGCGCGAGACCCCCTGCCAGTCGGTAAATTCGGTAATCTCAACCGCGTTGACCAGCTTGAACCGCGCTGGCGCACCTTCGGGGCCAAGCGGAGCGGTGCCGTTGAACAGATCGGCGACCAGCTCGCTGCCCAGTGCCGTCCTGTTCAATTTGGGCTGGATGATCCCGGGGAACACCCGCCACTGCATCTGCTTGTCTTTGTCCCACAGCATCCGCACCCGAAACCGGCCGAAATTCACCCCATCGGACGGTCCGGCAACATATTCGCTGTGCCCGGCCATTGCCGGATCGTGGCTGTCGATCGAATAGGACAGTTCGACCACATCGCCAACGCGCAGATCCTCGGGCTGCAGCGTCGCGGTTAGCCTCCCATCCAACATCGCGTTTTCAAG
>JANMBA010000128.1:0-2705 GCA_031360105.1 Novosphingobium sp. | reverse complement strand
GATCAGGTTCCGCAGACCAAGCTCTACCGGGTGTGGTCCGGTCCGGGGCAGAATGAGGCCGATGCCCCGGCGCTCGATCTGGGGATGCGGGTACTGGGCGGGCTGGCCTCATCGCGGCTCGACAACGATCTGGTACGCGGGCGGCAACTCGCCACTTCGGTTTCGGCCAGCGTCCAGCAGTTTGAGCAAGTCAGCTTCATCCAGATCGAAATGGAGGTGAAAGACGGTGTTGATTTGGCGGTGGCCGAGCAAGCGCTCGACGCCAACATCGCCAAACTGATCGCCGAAGGGCCGAGTGCGGATGAAGTGCAGCGCGCCGCCACCAGCGCCGTTTCAGCGCAGATCAACAGCCTGGAACAAGTCGGCGGGTTTTCGGGCAAAGGCGCGCAACTGGCCGAAGGGCTGCTTTATTCGGGCGATCCCGGGCAGTACAAAACAGACCTGGCGCGGATTGCCAGCCTGACCGCCCCCGAAGTGCAAAGCGCGCTGCAGCGCTGGCTGTCGCGCCCGGTCTATGCGCTGACCATCAGCCCCGGCACGCGCACCGAAAAGGGTGAGGCCTTTGGCGGCTGGGGCGATGAAGCGACCTCAAGGCCCCCGCGTCCTGATGCCAGAAAGCCCGCGCCCGCATTGGCCATCAGCCCCCCGCGCACCGCGCCGCCGGTCTTGCCGGTCAGCGATCTGGCCTTCCCGGCAATCGAGCGCGCGGCGCTGTCCAATGGTATCCCGGTGGTGCTGGCGCGGCGCACCGCAGTGCCCACCGTGCTGGTCAGCCTGACTTTCGACGCTGGCGTTGCCGCCGATGCGCAGGACAGCCCCGGCACCCAGACGCTGATGCTCGGCCTGCTCGACGAAGGCACTGCCAGCCTTAACGCCACCCAGATCGCCGAAGCGCAGGAACGGCTCGGCGCGCGGATTGGCGCAGGCGCTGGGACCGATAGCTCAAGCGTATCGCTGTCGGCGCTGACCGCTAATCTTCAGCCATCGCTCGATCTGCTGGCCGAAGTGGTCCGCCGCCCGGCCTACCGCGAGGCTGATGTGGCACGGGTGCGCGATCAGCAGCTGGCCGATATTGCCCAAGCCAATGCCAGCCCGCGCGCACTGGCCACCCGCGCGCTTAACCCGCTGCTGTTCGGTGCCAACCATCCGTACGGGCAGCCCGGCGACGGGCTGGGCGATGCCAGGTCGGTTGCCGCGCTTAGTTCTGTGGCGCTCCAAAGGGCGCGCGACAAGTGGCTGCGCAGCGATAATGTGACCATCACCGTGGTCGGCGATATCACCATGGCGCAATTGCAGCCTATGCTGGAGGCCAGCTTTGGCGATTGGTGCGCGCCAGCCGGGCCGCGTCCAGTGAAGCTGCTTGATGCCGCAATCCCCGCGCCGCGGCCGCGGATCGTGCTGATTGATCGGCCAAATTCACCGCAATCGGTGATCGTTGCAGGCCGCGTGCTGCCGCTGACCGGACGCGATCAGAACCAGGAGGCGCTCGAACTGGCCAACGAAGTGCTCGGCAATGGCTTCCTCAGCCGCCTCAATATGGATCTGCGCGAAGACAAGAGCTGGTCATACGGCGTGAGCAGCGCGGTGCGCCGCCCCAAAGGCCAGCGCAGTCTGGTGCTGAGCGCGCCGGTGCAAGCCGATCGTACCGGCGACTCGATTGCGCTGATGATCGCCGATATGCGGCTGTTCCCGGCGCGGCGCGGGGTCGAGCCGACCGAGTTGGGGCGGGTGACCGACGGCAACGTGCGCGGGCTGCCGAACCGCTTTGAAACCAATGCCCAGGTGCTTGGCGCGATTGTTTCAAACCAGCTGCTGGGGCGCCCGGACGATTACTACGCGACGCTGCCAACCCGCTATCGCCGCATCGATGCAGCCGCGATCAACCAGGCCGCGGGCACCTACTTGCAGCCCGAAGGGCTGGTGTTCGTGGTGGTCGGTGACCGCAAGCTGATCGAGCCGCAGCTGAAGAAACTCGGCCTGCCGATCGACATTGCGGGCCCCGATACTGGCCCCGTTGACAGCGCTGCTGCAAACGGCGAGTGAAGCACGCTATTTACCGCGATGTAAGGGAGAGAAAAATGTCTGTAGCCGGAACCTATACCGTCATCACTAAGACGCCGATGGGCGATCAATCGAGCGATATGACGATCACCGTCGATGGCGATACCTTCACTGGCACCAATGCCGGGGCGATGGGTTCGATGACACTCGATAACGGCAAAGTGGACGGCGACAAGCTGACCTGGTCGATGAATATGACCGTGCCGATGCCGATGACGCTGGAAGGCGAAGCGACCGTCGATGGCGACGCGATCACCGGTTCGGTCAAAGCTGGCGCGTTCGGAACCTTTCCGATGAGCGGCACCCGCAAGGGCTGATTTTTCCGCCACAAGGCGAAACACAAAGGGCGCCGGAGGATCACTCCGGCGCCCTTTTGCGTAGCGGTATGTGCGCTTAACCCAGCCGCGCTTTGATCACCTGGTTGACCAGCCCGGGATTGCCCTTGCCTTGCATCGCTTTCATCGTCTGGCCGACGAAGAACCCGAACAGCGCTTCCTTGCCGTCCTTGTACTGCGCCACCTTGTCCGCGTTGGCGGCGAGCACGGCATCGACGGCGGCTTCGATCGCGCCAGTGTCGCTGGTTTGCGTGAGGCCTTCGCGCTCGACGATGGCGGCCGCGCCATCACCGCTTTCGAGCATCAGTT
>JANMBA010000019.1:0-1955 GCA_031360105.1 Novosphingobium sp. | reverse complement strand
GGTATGCCCGTCGGCATCACCGATATTTCGGCGACTTGCCATATGCCCGATGTGATCGAAGCGCCGTATCGCCCGGCGATGTTAGGCGAATTGCCGGATACGGACATGCTCCCCCGCGAAGGCGGGGGCCTCAGGCAGGATAGCGCCACCGGGCCTGAGGCCCCCGCTTTCGCGGGGGAGCAGGGCGGTGCAGCCCGGCCACCTATAGCTGTAAGATTGGGCGGGCCATCGTGCCTTGCCGGGGACGTGATCGGCGATTACCGCTTTGCTTCCGGTCCCCGCGTGGGCCAGCGCTTCGCGTTTCTCGATCAGGCGCACTATTCGATGGTCAAAACCACGACCTTCAACGGCGTGCCGCTGCCATCGATCTGGCTGTGGGACTCGGACACCGACAGCCTCGAATGCATCAAACGCTTCGCCTACGAGGACTTCCGTGACCGGCTTAGTTGAATTGGTTCACACGAAGACACGAAGAACACGAAGATGTCGTGCCTTGCCGAAGGCCATGCATTTCATAAAAGCTTGAGCCAGCCGAACCGCCAGAGTTTTAAGCGGCTTCGCCGAACGCGAAACATCTTCGTGTCTTCGTGTGAACAAACACTGGCGCAACCTATCTGCGAAGCTAAGCTCACCGCCATGGGAGAGCCGCATGTCTGATCAAATTCTCGACGCGCATACCAGCGATCCGGTTCTGATGGGCTGGCAGCAGGGCCTGCCGCCCGCGCCTGACAAGACCATCCATTGGGCCGATGCCGGGCATATGCGATTTCCGATGCACCGTTATGCCTTTTCGAACATGCGGCAATTCCTGCCGACTGCGCGGGTAACCCGCGGCAGCGGGCCGGTGTGGGAATTACCCGTGGCGCTCCGCGATGATCTGGACGCCGTCCCTTATCAGGCGCTCGACGATGGCCGCGCCCTGACCTGGGAACTGTCGCTGGCAGAAAATTTCACCGATGCGATCATTGTGCTGCATCGCGGGACGATTGTTTACGAACGCTACTTCGGCGTGACCCGGCCTGACAGCACGCACATCGCCTTCTCGATTACCAAAAGCTACGTCGGCACCTTGGCCGAGATGCTGATCGCCGAGGGCAAGCTTGATCCTGCCGCGCCGATTGCTGCGCTGCTCCCCGAGCTGGCGAGCAGCGGGTTCGCCGACGCGACACTGCGGCAGGTGCTCGACATGACCACCGCGCTCGACTTTTCGGAGGAATATACCGATCCCAATTCGGGGATCGGCGCGTTCTCGATGGCGCTGGGGCTGACTCCGCGCCCGCCGAGTTATGCCGGACCGACCGACGTGTTCTCCTATCTGCCGGGAATCGCCAAAGCGGGCACGCATGGCGAGCGCTTCACTTATCGCACCTGCAACACCGAGGTGCTGGGGTGGATCGTGGCGCGCACCGCCGGACAGCGGCTTGACCAACTGTTGTCAGAGCGGATCTGGGCACCGCTGGGGATGGAACAGGACGCCGATTTCCTGATCGATTCGACCGGCATGCCGTTTGCTGGTGGCGGGCTTAATCCGGTCTTGCGCGATATGGCGCGGTTCGGTGAGGCGATGCGCTGCGATGGGCACGGCAACGGCGGCCAGATGATCGCCCGCGACGTGGTCGCCGGGATAAAAGCTGGCGGCGATCCGGCGAAATTTGCTCCGGCTGGCTACGAATTCCTCCCCCAAGGCTCATACCGCAGCCAATGGTGGTCAATGCCTGGAAATCACGGGGCATTTTCGGCACGGGGCATTCACGGGCAGGCGATCTATGTCGATCCTGTGGCAGAGGTGACCATCGCCCGGTTCGGCTCGCACCCGATTGCTGCCAACGGCAGCATCGATGCCGCCTCGCTGCCCGCGTTTCGCGCCATCGCGGACCATTTGCTGCAGGGGTAAGTTTCGCAGGCCAGCCGTCCGCGTTTTCACTTGCAGTTCACCTATGACAATCTATAGCGAC
>JANMBA010000270.1:0-17936 GCA_031360105.1 Novosphingobium sp. | reverse complement strand
TCCGCGGCACGGCGCGCACCTGGCCGACGAACTTGAGCGGATCGTTACGTTGCACGGGGCAGAAACGATTGCGGCGGTGATCGTCGAACCGATGGCTGGATCAACCGGTGTCCTGATCCCGCCGCTCGGCTATCTCGAGCGACTGCGCGAGATTTGCACACGGCACGGCATCGTCCTGATCTTCGATGAAGTGATTACCGCATTTGGACGTCTGGGCGGGGCGACTGCGGCGCAGGTTCTGGGCGTCACCCCCGATATCATCACCATGGCCAAAGGGCTGACCAATGCGGCGGTCCCGATGGGCGCGGTCGCGGTTAGCCGGGCGATCCACGATACGGTGGTTGAAAGCGGGCCCGACGGGATCGAGCTGTTCCACGGCTACACGTATTCCGGCCACCCGCTTGCGGCAGCGGCCGGGATCGCGTCGCTCGACTTATACCGCGACGAGAGGCTGTTCGAGCGGGCTGCGGACCTGTCAGGATACTGGGAGCAGGCGGTTCACAGCCTCAAGGGCAAACCCCACGTGATCGACATCCGCAACCTTGGGCTCGTCGCTGGCATCGAGCTAGAACCGCGCCCCGGCGCACCCGGCAAGCGGGCGATGGAGCTGTTCCACAAGTGCTTCGACACTGGCCTGCTGATCCGCGTAACCGGAGACATCATTGCGCTGTCCCCGCCGCTGATCCTCGAGAAAGCGCACATCGACGAGATGGTCGGGCGGATCGCCGAACTGGTGGCGACGATCGACTAAACCGGCTCCAGTGGCTCATACCCCAGCGGCACCGATTCGAGCGCAATGGCATCGCCCAGCGCAACCATGCCGCCGGTTATCACGACCGCCATGACGCCGGATTTGCGGACTAGACTGCCATCATCGGCGCGGTCTAGCACCGCTTGCATCAAGCCAGGCGCAAGACCGTTGATTTGAACGCACGGGTTTCGCAGCCCGGTAACCTCGATCACGGCCTCCGCGCCAAGCCGCAACCGGGTTCCGCGCGACAGCCCGAGCAGATCGATTCCCCGGGTCGTGACATTCTCCCCCAATTGCGCGGGGCTGACCGCAAGGCCCTGCACGGCCAGTTCGTCGAACAGTTCGGCATGGATGAGGTGAACCTGCCGCAAGTTGGCCACTGACGGATCCTTGGCCTTGCGCGACAAATGCTGGACCAGTGCCCCGGCGTGAGCATCGCCTTCCACCCCCAGCCCGGAGATTAGCCGCAGGGCGGGGCACGGCTGCTTGGAAAAGCGGTGCGCGCTATCGCGGGCCAGACCAATGATCGTGGGTGCCATGGCCTGACGCTACGGAACACAAGGCCCTGCGGCAAGCCTCTCGACAGCAGCAAGTGCGTCTCATAGGAAAATCCGTCTTGCCAATTCAGGGGTTCCATTCACATGCCGCTTCCCGCTCCGTTCGACCGCCTGCGCCTGCCCGTGATCGGCTCTCCACTGTTTATCATTTCCACCCCGGACCTGGTGATCGCGCAGTGCAAGGCTGGGATTATTGGCAGTTTCCCGGCGCTTAATGCACGGCCTTCGGGTGTGCTCGACGAATGGCTGCACCGGATTACCGAGGAACTGGCCGCGCACAACCGCGATCATCCTGACCGCCCGGCCGCGCCATTTGCGGTCAACCAGATCGTCCACAAATCAAACAACCGGCTGGAAGAGGACTATGAGGTTTGCGCCAAGTGGCAAGTGCCACTGGTGATCACTTCGCTGGGTGCGCGCGAAGACCTTAATCAGGCGGTGCACAAATGGGGCGGGATCGTGCTGCACGATGTGATCAATGACCGGTTTGCCCGCAAGGCGATTGAAAAAGGCGCCGATGGCCTGATCCCGGTCGCGGCCGGCGCTGGCGGGCATGCCGGGGTGCTATCCCCGTTCGCCTTGATGCAGGAAATTCGCCAGTGGTTTGATGGTCTGGTCGCGCTTTCGGGATCGATTGCCAACGGCCATGCGGTGCTCGCCGCGCAAGCGATGGGCGCCGACTTTGCCTATATCGGCACGCCGTGGATCGCGACCAAGGAAGCCAATGCGCAGGACGGTTACAAGCAAGCGATTGTCGATGGGCGGGCGCAAGACATTGTCTATTCCAACCTGTTCACCGGGGTCCACGGCAACTACCTGCGGCCCTCGATCATCAATGCCGGGATGGACCCTGACAATCTGCCGCAAAGCGATCCATCGGCGATGAATTTCGGCTCGGGCGGCAATACCGAAGCCAAGGCGTGGAAGGACATCTGGGGTTCGGGTCAAGGGATCGGCGCGGTCAGCGCAATCGATAGTGTGGCCGAGCGGGTCGATAAACTGGAAGCCGAATACAATCAGGCGCGCGCAGAGCTGGCAGCCAAAGCGGGGATGGCGGTCGTCTGAATGACTGCCTGTCTGGGTCCGAAGTCAATCCTGCATGGCCAGTTCGGTCGCGGGCCACAGCAGCGCAGCCATCGCGTCCAGTTCGCTGAAATCCAGCCCGCTGCCCAGCGGATCATGGCGATTGAGGCGCAGTCGCCGGTGCTGATTGAGCAATCTGCGCCTTAGTGCGCGCTGGAGCAGTTCGAGCCGGTCATACGCAGCTTCAAGCGCGACTTCGGGCGCGCGCAGCCGGGCGGAAGACCAGCTTGCTTCGATCTGTCCCACCCGCTCGATCACCATCGCGTTGTAATCCCGGTGCGGGCCGCGATGCAGCGGCAAGCCAATTTGCACGGCGGCGCGGTCATTGGCTGGAAGCAACAGCCCGTTGCGGCGGAAATCTTCAAAATCAACCGTGTCGCGCCCCAGCGCCGTGAGCAGCGGCGCAAAGCAGCTGCGCGTCAGCAGCTGGCGCGGCAATAAATGATGCCGTTGAAGGTTTGGCTCGTAGTCCGCACTATCGCGGCGATTGACCGCGCGGAAAGACAGGCGTTGGCGCTCAGTCGCGACCAGCCCGAGCCCCGAGCGGGTTATCCGGGGCAAAGCGAGTTTTGCGGCGGCAATTGCCTAGCCCAGTCGCTCAACGCTGGCCTCAACGCTGAATCGTCACATCGAGCTGCGTGCCCAGCAGATTTGGGGTTACCAGCAGCGTTTCCCGGTCAGGCCCCAGAAATGAGTGCTGCGCGGACAGCGGGCCGGTTTCGATCAGCGCATGGATCAACCGCACGGCGATCCGCGCGATATCGGCCGGTACCAGCTTGGCATCGGGGGAAAACCGCAGCTCCTGTCCAATTAACAGCGACAGCCCGACCGAGATGATCGAGCCTTCCGCATCGCGTTCAAGCGAGGTTAGCCCCAGCGCCGGAAACGGACCATCGGCCAGCCAGTTTTCCACCACCTTGCAAAAATAGGTCGGCGGCATCCAGCAGCGCGCCGGGTTCCAGCACACCGCGCCTGCACCTGGCAGAGCGGCGAGTTGCGCGCCCAAACCCGCCAGCACGCGCACCACGGGCAACATTCCCATCGCTTCGGCCAGATGCGGCCCCGGACTGAGTGAAATGGCTTCGCCGACCGGCTGCTGTTCCAGCCCCAGCAATGCGCCGCCCACCAGCGTTGCGGCCGGGGCCGCCGGTTGAAGCCCAGCGCAATCGTAAGTCAGCCCCGACGCCAGCAATTCAGCCCAGCCTTCAGCCGGGGGCGGCAGATGGCTGATCGTGAACCGCGAGCCGACCGGCCGTTGCAGCGACGCCTCGGCCAAGGCCGCCAGCGCAGCAACGTCAGGCCGCTGGCCCTCCGCAAAAATCAGCGAAAGCACCGAACGGCTGCTTGCCTCTAAGCTGCTGGCTTCAGCGCCGATGACCAATTCCCCCTGTACCACCGGATTACCGATTCCTGCTTGTGACACTTTTGGCGGGGCTGCGTCGAGTCCCGCAGCGCTAATTCGCTCGAGATCGGATCAATCAGGACAACTACACTCTAGAAAATACCTAGCTTGAGGCCGTTAGCCATTGCTGCACCAAGTTCACTGGCGTGTGCCAATATTGCTGGCGGCACCGATTTGTTTGCCATGATTTCTTCGGGTGACTGTGCGTGAATGTTTGCGATCAGTGGTTCAGCCACCCGCCGCAACCGCCAGCCCGTAACAATCCGGTCAAGTTGGGCCTGCGCGCCGTGGCCGTCGCTGCCAGCCGCAATAATGCTGGCATAGGGGCGCCCTTCAATCTGCCCCAGCAGCGGGTAATAGCAGCGATCGAACAGCTCCTTCATCGCCCCGCTCATGCTGCCGAGGTTTTCGGGGCAGACGAACAAGTAGCCCCCCGCCGCGCGCAAATCGTCCGGGCCGGCCGCAGCCGCCGTGATGATCCGGGCCAGCTCGCCCGCCGCCGCTTTGGCAGCGTCAGCCATGGCCTGACTGGCGCCAGTGCGGCTGTGCCAGACGATCAGCAGCATGACCGCATCAGCTCAGCACCCGCCGCTGCCGCCGGTCACCACCGCGCCCAGCAGACCGCCCAGGCCCTTGGGCTTGCATTTTCTTGGCTGGTCCTGCTGCGCGTTCTGATCAGTCATGCCGGGCATATCCATCCAGCTGGTGGTCGAGCGATGCCGTACCCGCACGGTCCATTGCAGATTCCACGCCGCCTTGGCATCGGCTGGACGCGGGGGATTGGCAATGTCTTCTTGCGGGCCAAACGCCGTCAACGTGCCCATCCGGAAATCCGCCCCCGCGCCGCGCACTTCAGCCGGGATTGTGCAGCTGGTGGTGGATGGTGCCAGCACGGTGCGATCGCGGATCAAACCGGCCACTTGCCCAGGCGTCAGCCAATCGTTCAGCCCGCCGCCGAACTGGCGCGAGGCGCTGCTAGTCCACATCACCATATCGCCCATTTGCCCGCCTGCCCCCATCTTGCCCCCAAACAGAAACGCCAGATAACCGGTTGCCGAGGGCACCGCGTTCCAGCTTAGCAAGCTTGAGCCGCTGGCGTTTAGCGTGGAGGAAGTTTTGAGCGGCGCCATGAAATCCTGCGTCAGGTTAAAGGCGATCTCGGGCGTGTAGTTTCCCGCCACCCGGTGCGCGCCGATCAGCGAGCTGGCCGCCTTGACCGATTTACCATCTTCGGCCGGCCAGCGTCCGAAGGTCTTGCTGTTTTGCAGCGTCGGCCCCCAATCGCGCAGGACCGTGGCCGACCACATACCGGCTGGCATCTGGCCTGCGCTCAATTTGGCGAAGTCGATCACCACTGGCTGGCCCTTGGGGGCATGTTCGCCGCATCCCCAGAATACCAACAGCCGCCCGCTGGGTCGTTGTCCGTCGCGTTGGCCCGGCAATTGATCGCTGGAACCGCGTTCCTGCACCGGAGTGACCAGCGCCACTGATTTGCCGAGCTTGGCCCCGGCCGGCATGAAGTGATCGGCCTTGGCCGCACCGCCAGTGGGGCCTTGGCTCGAACCCAGCCGCAGCAGCAGCTCGTGCTGCACTCGGTCACCCCCGCCGCCAAAAGCCATGCTCATTGCGCCGCCCATCCCGCCGCCCATCGCGGCAATGCCCGAGACAGTTCCAGCGCGCACGTCATAGCGGGCAATCGGTCCGCTGGTCGGCGCGCGCTGCGCCAGCACCGGGATAGCCGCCAACACAATCACCCCGATCCCGCCAGTGATTGCCCATTTGCGATTGATCGCCATGATACCAAAGCCTCCGTTGCCAATGCCCCAGACTATAGCGGACGCCTTGACCGAAAAGTTGTCAATCGCCGCCAGATTTTTGGCAGCACTTTTGTTGTCGGCCCGGCTGGGCTAGGCAGGTTCGGTGACTGCCACTCCACCCTCAATTCTCGGCCTTGATCGCTCGCTGTCAGGCCGGACCTGGCGCTGGCGGCGGGGCAATATGGACCTTGGCAGCGGCACTGCTGGCGGCGGGGCGACGCTCGATCACGATCTGGTCACCCAGCTCTTGCTGGCGCGCGGCGTGGCCGATGACGATGTCGAACGCCACCGCAATCCCTCGCTACGCGCGTTTCTGCCCGATCCATCGGCTTTGCGCGATATGGACACCGCCGCCGAACGGCTGGCGCAAGCCGTGCTGACCGGCGAGACGATGACGGTCTATGGCGATTATGATGTTGACGGAGCGACCAGCGCCGCCTTGCTGATCCGGCTGCTGCGCGATCTGGGGCTCGAAGCACAGTACTATATCCCCGACCGCTTGCTCGAAGGATACGGCCCATCAGGCGAAGCGCTGGTGCGGCTGGCCGAGCAAGGCTCAAGCCTGATCGTCACAGTTGATTGCGGTGCAATGGCGCACGAGGCGTTGGCGATGGCGCATGCGGCGGGCGTGGACGTGGTCGTCGTCGATCATCACAAATGCTCGACCGAGCTGCCGCTGACTGCGGCGCTGGTCAATCCCAACCGGCTCGATGAAAGCGAGATCGGCGCGGCGCATGGCCATCTGGCGGCGGTCGGCGTGGCGTTTCTGCTGGCTATCGCTACCGTGCGCGTGCTGCGCCAGCGCGGCTTTTTTGAAACCAGAGCAGAACCCGATCTGTTTGCGCTGCTTGATCTGGTTGCGCTGGGCACGGTGGCCGATGTCGCGGCACTGCACGGGCTTAACCGGGCATTTGTGGCGCAGGGCCTCAAAGTCATGGCGCGGCGCGAGGGCGTGGGCATGGCCGCGCTGATTGACGCCAGCCGCCTCAGCCGCGCGCCAAGCTGTTCGGACCTGGGCTTTGCGCTCGGCCCCCGGATCAATGCCGGCGGGCGCGTGGGTGAGGCCACCTTGGGGGTGCGCTTGCTGACCACGCAAGACCCCGACGAAGCCCGCACAATCGCCGCGCAACTCTCGCAGCTTAACGAGGAACGGCGCGGGATCGAAGCGGTGGTGCAGGAACAGGCCGAAGCGCAGATTGCCAGCCAGCACAACCGCGCGGTGCTGGTGCTGGCCGGGCTTGGCTGGCATCCCGGGGTGATTGGGATCGTCGCTGGACGGATCAAGGAAAAGACCGGGAAGCCCGCGCTGGTGATTGCGCTCGATGCCGATCAGTACGGCAACGGCAAAGGCTCGGGCCGATCGATCGCCGGGGTCGATCTGGGCGCTGCGATAATCGCCGCGCACGCGGCTGGCTTGCTGCTGGCCGGCGGCGGGCATGCGATGGCAGCCGGGCTGACCGTAGCGCCCGGCGGGCTTGACGCGCTGAGCGCCTGGCTCGATGCGCGGCTGGGAGCAGTAATCAGCGGCGCGATGGGCAATCAGTCGCTGCTCCTTGATCTGGCGCTGGCACCGGGCGGGCTAACCCCGGCGCTGGTCGAAACGCTGGAGAGTGCGGGGCCATACGGGATGGGCTGGCCGGGCCCGCGGGTGGCAGTCGGTCCGGTGCGGATGGTCAAAGCCGATCTCGTTGGCACCGATCACGTGCGGTTGATCGTGCGCGGCGAGGACGGCGCGAACTTCAAAGCCATCGCATTCCGGGCGGCCAGCACCGAATTGGGCCAGGCCTTGCTGCACGCCACAAATCACCGGCGGCTGTGGCTGGCCGGACGCGCCAAGATCGACGATTGGTCGAACCGCCCGCAAGCCGAACTGCACGTCGAAGACGCGGCCTTTGCCGATTGAGACAATCTCGCCCTAAACACTTGACCCTCAAAGCGGGCTTGCCTAAAGGCGCGGCCTGCTTTCGGCGCAGCCGGTATGGCCTGTTCGTCCAGTGGTTAGGACGCGGCCCTTTCACGGCTGAAACACGGGTTCGAATCCCGTACGGGTCACCATTCTCGCTGCGCCGAAGCAGCATCTGGCTTCTGGTATCAAGGCCCCTTCGTCCAGCGGTTAGGACGCGGCCCTCTCACGGCTGAAACACGGGTTCGATTCCCGTAGGGGTCACCAGCCGGCGCCGCTCAATCCAAGTCACACCATTGTAATGATTGGCAGGCAGCTCTGCGCCTCGTATGGAGCGCTCGTCGATGTTCGCCAACCGCCCTCTTCCCTATCCCGGCATCGTGCTGGCGCTGATCACCGCGGCAGTGCTGCTGGTCGCGGGCAGCAATATCTGGCTGGTGCTGGCCGTGGTCGCGCTGTGGCTTGGTTCGCTCTGGCTGACCAGCCCTGAGCCTGAGATTGTCAACGTCAGGGTCGATGTCAGCGAAGTGTCGCGCGATGCCATTCACGAAACGATTGAACCGCTCGCGCTGCCCGTGCTGTTGCTGGAAGGCACCCGGATTGTCGAAGCGAATGCGGCAGCCCGCGCTGCGCTGGGCGATCATGTGCTGGGCCAGGATGCCCGGATCGCACTGCGCCACCCCGATGCAATGCGGCTGATCGATTTGCCCGATGGAGCCAGCGTCAGCATTCCCGGCTTCACCGGTGCACGAAGCCTGTGGCAGTTGACCCGCCGGGCAATCGCCGGCGAGCGCTGGATGATCGAACTGGCTGATCGCACCGCCGAATCCGATGTCAGCCGCGCGCACACCGATTTTGTCGCCAATGCCAGCCACGAGCTGCGCACCCCGCTGGCCGCAGTGATCGGCTATGCCGAGACACTGGGTGACGAAAGTGCCCCGACGGACCCTGTAACCCGCAACCGGTTCGTGGGGATTATCGACCGCGAGGCCCGGCGCATGCTTTCGCTGGTCGAAGATCTGATGACGCTGAGCCACGTTGAGGCGGAAAAGCACGACCGACCGAGCGAAGCGATCGATCTGGCGCAGCTGGCCGCACGCGTAGTGGGCGAAGTCTCGACCCTCAAAGGCAAAGAACGCGTCACGCTGGCCGATGTCCAGCCGGGCACGATGGTGCTGGCCGATCCTGGCCAGCTTGAACAACTGCTGCGCAACCTGATCGACAACGCGCTTAAATACGGCGCCGAAGATCAACCGGTGCTGGTGAGCGTGGGGCGCCGCGAAGACGGTCAGGCGCGGCTTGCGGTCATCGATCAAGGGCCGGGAATCGCACCCGAACATCTGCCGCATTTGACCCGGCGGTTCTACCGCACCGATCCGGGCCGCAGCCGTGCCTCGGGCGGAACCGGGCTGGGGCTGGCGATCGTCAAACACATCGTCGAACGGCACGGCGGCACGCTCGATATTACCAGCACCGTTGGGCAAGGAACCAGCGCGGCAATCCAGTTACCGCTGCTTGAATTAGAACGAGACTGATCGTTTTAGAACGAAGCTGACAGGCCGGTCGTCAGCACATGATCGCTGTTGTCGGGACCGTTCGGCACGAAAGCGTGCTGGTTCAAATAGCCGAGATCGATGCTGAACTGCTTGTTCAATGGCACCGTAATGTACACCGCGTTGCGCATCCGCTCGAGCCCGTCGACGGTCTGGAAGCCGGTATTATCGAGGTCAAGAAAGGCCTCGCTGCTAACCGAGATGGTGGTCTTTCCGGCCAATGGCGTGCTCGCTTTGAGTTGCGGGCGCAGCCGCCAGGCGGTGCCAGGTTGACCTTCACGCCAGCGCTCTTCCAGCCGCAGCCGCCCGCTCAGCTTGATCTTGCCCAGCACCGCGAAACTGTCAAAATTGACCTGCTGGCGAAAGCGGTGCTCGCGAAATCTGAAAGTCCCGTGATTGTATTGCGGATCAAAGGTATAGCCCAGCCACAGGGTAACCACTTTGCTGACCTTCTTGCCGATCATGAAATTGTTCTCGATCTCGTAAAAGCCCCGGGCATCGCTTGAGCGGCGCACGGTTTCGTTCGCGATCTTGAAATTGCCCGGCACCGCAACGGTAAGGTTAAGCGTTTGCCAATACTGCGTGTCTTCGCCCGCCACAGCCGGCTCAGCGCCAAGCAACGCGGCCACAACCAGCGGCATGATAAAAGAGCGCATATTTTGGGTTCCCGGACTGGCAGTTGGATGGCTACTTGCTATGAAGGTTTTATGACAGCTTGATGACTGTTCATGTCAATTTTCCGACCGTTTGATGACAATCGTTGCGTGCCAGCCTAATGTCATGGATCTGTCACACAAGCAGACCAGAGCGCAGCTTAGATAACGCCAAGGGAGCGATTCGCATGACCAGAAAATCTACCCTCGCCTTTACCGCTGCTGTCTCGGCGGCAGCCTTGCTTGCGGCTTGCGGGGGCAGTCAAGGCGGTTCGCGCGATCAGGTCCGCGCGGTCGGCTCATCAACCGTCTTTCCATTCGCCAAGGCAGTCGCTGATTCGCTGGCCAAATCGAACTCGGCGATCAAATCACCGATCATCGAAGGCACCGGCACTGGTGCGGGCATGAAGCTGTTCTGCGCCGGGGTAGGTGTGCAGTTTCCCGATATCGAGAACGCCTCGCGCCGCATGAAGAAGAGCGAGTTCGAAGATTGCGCCAAAAACAAGGTCGACAAGATTGTCGAAATCCAGGTTGGGCTTGATGGCGTCGCCTTTGCCGAAGCCAAAAGCGGACTTGGCCTCAAGCTGACCCCGGCCGACGTTTACGCGGCGCTGGCGGCCAACCCTTATGGCAAACCCAATACCGCCAAAACCTGGCGCGACGTCAACCCGGCGTTCCCGGCCGAGCCGATCCTGGTCTATGGCCCGCCCAGCACCTCGGGCACGCGCGACGCGCTCAAGGAATTGATTCTGATGAAGGGCTGCGATGCCAATGCCGAAATGAAGGCGCTGAAGGACAGCAACAAAGAACAGCACGACAAGGTTTGCGGCGAAGTGCGCAGTGATGGTGCTTACGTGGATTCGGGTGAGAACGACAATCTGATCGTGCAAAAGCTCGAAGCCAATCCCAAGGCAATCGGGATCTTCGGCTATTCGTATCTGGAAGAAAATGCCGACAAGCTGGTCGGGCTGACGATGAACGGGATCACGCCGACTTATGCGACAATCTCAGACTTCACCTATCCCGGCGCGCGCCCGCTTTATATCTATGTCAAAGCGGCGCACCTTGATGCGATCAAGGGCTTGAAGGAATATGTGGCCGAATGGGCCAAGAGCTGGGGCAAAGGCGGGCTGCTAGCCAAGCAGGGTATGGTAGTGGCACCCGATGCAGTGCTCGCGACCAGCACGGCCACCGCGACAAGCATGACCCTGCTCGATCCCGCCACCCTCAAGTAAGCCGAGCAATGCTTCCGCAATGACGCCGGCCATTCCTGTTCTCCTGGCCTTGGCCTTGGGGCTGACCGGATGGCTGGCGGCGCGCGCACGGGCATGGACGCTGCGCCGCATCGTTCGGGCCGAGGGCGGCGAGCTGCATTCGCTGCCCACCTATCACGGCTGGTATGTCGCCTTATGGGCTGCGCTGCCGGCGGTATTGTTCGCGGTTGTCTGGGCGGCGATCAGCCCCGGACTGGTGCTGAGCCAGGTGCTAACCGATCCCGCTGCCGCCCAGTTGCCGGCCTTCGGGATCGAGCGCGACGCGATCCTGTCCGAAGCGCAAGCGCTGGCCAGCGGACAAAGCGGCGCGGTGTTCAATCCGCAATCGCGCAGTCTGGTCGAACCATTCCACGCTGCGCTGAGCCATTTTTCGACTATCGGGATCATCGTCACGCTGTTGCTGGGCATTGCTGGGGGCGTCTTCGCTTATCTGCGGGTGCGCCCGCAGTTCCCGGCGCGCGCCAAGGTCGAGCGGATCGTGATGGGCGTGCTGCTGCTCGCCTCGCTGGTGGCGATCTTCACAACCTTTGGTATTGTCGCCTCATTAGTATTTGAAACTGCGCGGTTCTTTCACGCGGTAAATCCGATCGATTTCCTGTTTGGGACGCATTGGAACCCCGATTCAATGGCCGATCCGGCCACCGTCCGCAGCGATAGTTATGGCGCGGTGCCGTTGTTCTGGGGGACCGTGTTCATCGGCGCGATCATCGCGATGCTGGTCGCATTGCCGCTCGGGCTGATGAGCGCGATTTACCTCACCCAGTACGCCAGCTCGGCGCTGCGCCGGTGGATGAAGCCGCTGCTCGAAATCTTGGCCGGGGTGCCCACCGTGGTTTACGGCTACTTCGCCGCCTTGACCGTGGCCCCGCTGATCCGCGAATTCGGCCATGCCATCGGCATCGCCAGCGCCTCCAGCGAAAGCGCGCTCGCTGCCGGGGTCGTAATGGGGATCATGATTATTCC
Source organism: Novosphingobium sp. (assembly GCA_031360105.1). GTDB lineage: Bacteria > Pseudomonadota > Alphaproteobacteria > Sphingomonadales > Sphingomonadaceae > Novosphingobium. Next base: position 5,980 of record JANMBA010000270.1, on the reverse strand, counting down.
GTTCGTGTCATCGATGGCCGACGATTCGATCACTGCCGTCCCGCAGGCGATGCGCGATGGCAGCCTGGCGATGGGCGCGACCACCTCTGAAACGATCCGCCGGGTCATCATTCCCGCCGCCCTGCCCGGGATCGTCGCGGGCGTGATGCTCGCCGTCAGCCGCGCCATCGGTGAGACGATGATCGTGGTAATGGCCGCCGGGGCGACCGCGCGGCTCACCGCCAATCCGTTTGAAAGCATGACCACGGTTACCTTCCAGATCGTCGCCCTGCTGACCGGCGAAGGCAGCTTCGATCACCCCGCCACGCTCGCAGCATTTGCGCTGGGGATGGTGCTATTCCTCGTCACGCTGGCGCTCAACTTCATTGCGTTGCGCGTCGTCAAACGGTTCCGCGAAGCCTATGAGTAGCACCGTCAGCTCGCGCCTCAAAAGCCGCTACGCAGCCGAGCGCCGGTTCAAGGCGATCGGGCTTGGCGCGGTGCTGTTCTCAGCGCTGGTGCTCGCGTTCCTGCTGGTCAGCATGACCAGCAATGCGGTTGGCGGGTTCACCCGGGCCGAGCTGCGGTTCGATCTCGATCTGTCGAGCGGAGTGTTGGCGATCGATCCGGCAGCGCTGCAAGGCCCCGGCGCGCTTGATGCGCTCAAAGGCGCAGGTCTGCCCGATGTGGTCAAATTTGCCGCGAGTACAACGCTGGGCGATGCTGCGGCGGAACAATTGGCGGACAACGCCTGGCAGGATGTCGGCCGCAAGCTGATCGCCGACCCCTCGCGGCTGACAGGAAAGTTCCCGGTTTCACTGGCGGTCAGCGATGATCTCGCTTCGGCGCTGCGCGGCGATGGGCCGGATGCGGCCAAGACACTCGCCGTGCAGCTCAAGGCCAAGGGCAGTCTGGTCCGCGCCGCCGACTGGGGTTTCCTCAGCCGCGGCGATGCCACCGGGCCGCAGTCAGTCGGGATCTGGGGGGCGCTCAAAGGCTCGATGCTGACCATGCTGGTCACACTGCTGCTGGCCTTCCCGATCGGGGTGCTGGCCGCAGTTTATCTTGAGGAGTTCGCGCCGAAGAACCGCTGGACCGAGCTGATCGAGGTGTCGATCAACAACCTCGCAGCGGTGCCCTCGATCATCTTCGGGTTGCTCGGGCTGGCGGTTTTCCTTGGACTGTTCCCGAACTGGCGCTCAGCCCCGCTGATCGGCGGGATGACGCTGGCCTTGATGACCATGCCGGTGATCGTTATCTCGGGCCGCAATGCGATCAAGGCGGTTCCGCCGTCGATCCGCGATGCCGCACTGGCCATCGGCGCCAGTCCGGTCCAGACCGTGTTTCACCACGTCCTGCCGCTCGCACTGCCCGGCGTGCTGACCGGCACGATCATCGGCATGGCCCGCGCGCTGGGTGAAACCGCACCCCTGCTGATGATCGGGATGAAAGCCTTCGTCGCCACACCGCCCGATGGTTTCACCTCGCCCAGCAGCGTGTTACCGGTGCAAATCTTCCTGTGGTCAGACGAGATTGACCGCGGCTTTGTCGAACGCACCTCCGCCGCTATTATCGTGCTGCTGGCTTTCCTGCTGGTGATGAACGGCATGGCCATTTATCTCCGCAATCGTTTTGAGAACCGTTGGTGACACAGACACACACCCTTGACCCGATCGAACCTCGCCTCGCCGCGCGCGGGGTCTCCGTATTTTACGGCGACAAGCGCGCCATCGACGATGTTTCGATCGACATTGCCGATGAGTACGTAACCTCGTTCATCGGCCCTTCGGGCTGCGGAAAATCAACCTTTCTGCGCACTTTTAACCGCATGAATGACACGATTGCGGGAGCCCGGGTGGAAGGCGAGATCAAGCTCGATGGGGCGGACATCTATAAATCGGGGATGGACGTGGTGCAGCTCCGCGCGCGGGTCGGGATGGTTTTCCAAAAGCCCAACCCCTTCCCCAAGACGATTTACGAAAACGTCGCCTACGGCCCGCGCATCCACGGCCTGTCGGCCAGCAAGACCGAGCTTGACGAGATTGTGGAGCGTAGCCTCCAGCGAGCCGGGCTGTGGGACGAGGTTAAAGACCGCCTGGCCGACAGCGGCACCGCACTATCAGGCGGGCAGCAGCAGCGCCTGTGCATTGCGCGCGCCATTGCGGTCGATCCCGAGGTGATCCTGATGGACGAGCCGTGTTCGGCGCTTGATCCGATAGCCACCGCCCGGATCGAGGAACTGATTTCGGACCTGCGCGGCAAATATGCGATCGTCATCGTCACGCACTCGATGCAGCAAGCTGCGCGCGTTTCGCAGCGCACCGCGTTCTTCCACCTCGGCAAGATCGTCGAATACGGCAAGACTTCGGAAATTTTCACCAACCCCCGCGAAGAACGCACAAAAGACTATATTACAGGTCGTTACGGTTAGGATTTAAGAATGGCACAGGAACATACTGTCAAAGCCTTTGATGCAGACATCACTAAGCTGCGCGGGCTGATCGCCGAAATGGGCGGCCTGGCCGAACTGTCGATGGTCGAGGCGATGGAAGCGCTGGTCAAAGGCAATATGGACCTGGCCGCCAGCGTGATCGCGCGCGACAAACGGATCGATTCGCTGGAGGCTGAGATTGACCGGCTGGCGGTGCGGACCATCGCGCTGCGCGCGCCGATGGCCGATGATCTGCGCGAAGTGATCGCCGCGCTGAAGATCGCCGGGGTGGTCGAACGAATTGGTGACTATTCCAAAAACATCGCCAAAAGCGCAGGCAAAATCGAGGGCCGCAAGCGGTTCGAGCCGCTGACCCTGATCCCGGCGATGGCCGATATCGCGCGCGAGATGGTCCACGATGTGATGACCGCTTTTGCCGCGCGCGATCCGGTTTTGGCGCAGCAGGTGGTGGAGCGTGACGAAAAGGTCGATGCCTTTTACGAATCGCTGTTCCGCAATCTGGTCAGCTACATGATCGAAAATCCCTCGACGATCAGCAGCTGCGCGCAATTGCTGTTCGTCGCGCGCAATATCGAGCGGATCGGCGATCACGCCACCAACGTTGCCGAAATGGTCTATTACGCGGCGACCGGCACCTATCTGACCGACAAGGAAGACCGGGGCGGAGCCTGACATGATCGCCCCGCGTTTGCTCTTGGTGGAAGACGATCCGGCGCTGGCCGAATTGCTTGAATTCCGCTTTCGCCAGCAAGGCTATGCCGTCACCAGCACGCCCGATGGCGACGAAGCGCTGTTGCTCGCGGCTGAGGAAGTGCCCGATCTGGTGGTGCTTGACTGGATGATCGAGGGCACCAGTGGGATCGAGGTATGCCGCCGCCTGCGCAAAAACAAAGCCACCGCGCATGTGCCAATTGTGATGCTGACCGCGCGCGGGGCCGAGGATGACAAGATCCGCGGACTTGAAACTGGCGCCGATGATTACGTCACCAAGCCGTTCTCACCGCGCGAGCTGATCGCCCGGGTCGGCGCGATCATGCGCCGGATCCGCCCGGCGCTGGCGGGCGAAGTGGTCCAGGTTGGCGACCTTTCGCTTGACGCAACCGCGCACAAAGTCAGCCGCCGCGGCCACACGATTGTGCTCGGCCCGACCGAGTTCCGCTTGCTCAAACATTTCATGGAACACCCCGGCCGGGTATTCTCACGCGGGCAATTGCTCGACGCTGTCTGGGGCAGCGAAAGCGAGATCGAGCTGCGCACGGTCGACGTCCATATCCGCCGCCTGCGCAAAGGGATTGAACTGGACGGCGCACCCGATCCGGTCCGCACCGTACGCTCGGCAGGCTATGCGCTGGAGGCGGTTTAGCGCCCCGCCAGCAATCCTTGCAGCCAGCGGATAACCTGCGCCTCCAGATAAATCCGGCGATCTGACCAGCTGTGATCAGTGGCGGCATGAACGGCCGTTACCCGTTTTCCGCCGGCCTTGCGCACCGCTGCGATCAGCGCATCGGTCTGCGGGGCAAGGCCGTCATCGCTGCTCAGCACGAGGAGCGGCCTCTTGGCCAGGCCCGGCGCCGTCAGCAGAATATTCAGCACCGGTGCGCCGCTCATCAATTCGTCGGCCATCAATTCGGGCGAGGTTCCAGCGAGCGTCTCGGCATTTTCAGCCGAGAGCTTGACCACGTCCGCGCGGCTTTGCCCGCCCTCGTTTGCCAGATTGGCCGCTGAAATCAGTCCTGCGCCCAGCATGCCGTCGTCATGGCTCGCGACCACGGCAGTAACCCAGCCGCCCATCGAATGGCCCATCAACACCATGCTGCGGGTAGCGATGCCCAGCTTAACGGCATTGGCCGGAACCCGCAGATAGGCCAGCACTGCCGCCGCATCCTGCGGGTTTTGCGCGAAGTGGAAATTGCCCGGACTGCCCCACGATCCGCGGTAATTGAACGTCACCACGTTCCACCCGGCGCGGCGCACCGCTTGTGCCAGATCAAGGTTCTTCTCGTTGCCCGGCCAGCCATGGCACAGCACCAGCGTGGGGTGCGGCCCGGCCCCCGCCGCAAGATAGGCAAGCCCGTTGATCTCCACCCCGCCGCTGGGAATATGCAGCACTTCGGTGCGCGGCGGGTGCGCCTTGTTGGGCAGCGGATCGGTATAAATCGCCGCAGGAAGCGGCGCGGCCCGTGCGGGCTTGGCGGCGAGTGGGGGCGCGCTGAGCGCGAGGCTGGCGGCGGCAAGCAAGGCGAGCGTAAGGCGCATGGTATTCTCCCTGTTTTGCGCAGGTTAGGACTGCGGTTAATGAAAATCACGTGATTTCGGAATGATCCGGGCGTCGCGCGGATGCCCGCCCCGGCTGTCCGGCAGCGGCCGCGCCACGTGGTCGGCGCGATCGGGGTGATGCGGCAGCAGATCGTCCGACAAGGCGTGCAGCGCGGGGGTGGCATCGGTCAGCTGGGTGGCGATGACGTGAACCACCTCGTCATCGTATTCAACCCGCCCGCGCACCTCCATCAGCCGCGCGCCCATGATCACCTTGCGCTGCTTTTCCATCAGATCGGGCCAGATGACGATATTCGCGACCCCGCTTTCATCCTCCAGCGTGATAAAGCACACCCCCTTGGCGCTGCCGGGGCGCTGGCGGATCAGCACTACGCCTGCCACCAGCACTCCGGCGCGATATTTACGGGCGCGCAGATCGGCAGCGCGAACGAAGCCCCGATCGGCCAGATCGGCACGCAGGAAGGCCAGCGGGTGAGCTTTCAGGGACAGCCGCTGGGTCTGGTAATCGGCCACCACTTCCTCGCTCAGCGGCATCACCGGCAGCCGGGTGGCCATGCGCTCGGCGCCTTCATCGCGCGCGGCGGCGGCGGCGAACAGCGGCAGATCGGGCGCGGCGATCAGACTGCGCGCATCCCACAGCGCCTGCCGCCGGGTCAGCCCAAGCGAACTCATGCAATCGGCGCTGGCGAGCCGCTCGATCAGCGCGGGCGACAGCCCCGCGCGCTCCTTCAGTTCGCGCACATCGGCAAACGGCCCCCCATCGGCCCGCGCCGCGACAATCCGCGCGGCGGCAGCCTCGGGGAACCCATCAATCTGGCGCAAGCCCAGCCGCAGCGCGACCTCGGTTTCACACGGAGGCGCGGAGGCGCGGAGCGAAGAAGAATTAGACTCACGCAAAGGCGCAAAGGCGCAAAGGGGTTTTGCTTGGGGCGAAGCCCCTTCAAAATTCGCAATTGCAGCAAAGGGCATATCTGGGATTGCTTCAAAGGCCTGCGGCGCAGAGCAACCACTTTGCGCCTTTGCGCCTTTGCGCGATTCAAATGCTTCAAGCGTACAATCCCACATCGAGAAGTTCACATCGGCCGGGCGCACTTCAACGCCGTGCTCGCGCGCATCACGGACGATCTGCGCCGGGGCGTAAAAGCCCATCGGCTGCGAATTGAGCAGCGCCGCGCCGAACGCTGCCGGGTAATGGCATTTGAGCCACGACGAGACATAGACCAGCAGCGCAAAGCTGGCTGCGTGGCTTTCTGGAAAGCCGTATTCGCCAAA
>JANMBA010000443.1:0-6961 GCA_031360105.1 Novosphingobium sp. | reverse complement strand
GCGCATTGGGTTGAGGCGGCGGAGTTGCTCGATCTGGTTCCGCCCGCCAGCATCGCGGTGCTGCATGGGCCGCTAAGCGCGCAAGACGCAGCGTTTGGCCGCGCCGCCGGGCTGCGTCCAGTGCTCAATTCGCTGGCGCAGGCGCGGCTCTGGCAAGCGGCGGGCGGGGGCCCGTGCGATCTGATGGTCGATACCGGGATCAACCGGCTGGGGCTGCCGCTCAGTGACCTGCGCGATCCGTTGATTACCGGGCTAGCGGTCGATACGCTACATTCGCACCTCGCTTGCGCTGAAGAACAGTCACCGCTTAACGCGTTGCAGCGCAGCCGTTGGCTTGAAGCTTGCCAGCAAGTGCCGCATCGCGCTGCCAGTCTGGCTAACAGCGCCGGGATCATGCTGGGCGCAGATTATCATGGCGGCCTGACTCGGCCCGGCCTCGCCCTTTACGGCGGCGTGCCGTGCGCGGCGCTGGCCAGACATACCAAGCAAGTTGCCTATCCCGAGGCGCAGCTGATCCAGCGCCGCCGCGTGCAACCGGGTGACACTATCGGTTACAATGCGACCTTTACCGCACCTGCACCGATGGAAGTTGGGGTCGTCAGTCTGGGCTACGCCGATGGCTATCTGCGCGCTTGGTCAAACCTGGGCAGCTTCCATTGGGGCGAGCATCACCTTCCCGTCGTGGGCCGGGTGTCGATGGATATGACCGTAGTTGATCTGTCAGCCGCGCCCGGTCTGTCCGAAGGCGATTGGGTCGGGCTGGATTATGCGCTTCCCGCAGCGTCGCGCCGCAGCGGATTGTCGCAGTACGAATTGCTGACCATGCTGGGCCGCCGGTTCGCGCGATGATGCTGCGCAGCATCGAAATGTTGCATTGCCGTTGTTGCAAGTGCTAACGCTACGGCACGGCAACATTTTGCGATCGGGACCACGGACATGAGCGAAGCCACCGGCGAAACGGTCATCATCAAGAAGTACGCCAACCGGCGGCTTTATAACACCAAGAGCTCGAGCTACATCACGCTCGATCACCTCTCAAAAATGACCCGCGAAGGCGTGGATTTCAAAGTGCTCGACGCCAAGACCGGGACCGAGATTACCCATTCGATCCTGACCCAGATCATCATGGAAGAAGAAAGCACCGGCGGCGAACAGATGCTGCCGGTCAACTTCCTGCGCCAGCTCATCTCGATGTACGGAAATTCGATGCAAGGCTTGGTGCCACACTATCTCGAAGCCTCGATGGATCATTTCCGCTCGAACCAGAGCAAGCTGCGCGAAGCATTTGAAGCGAGCCTTGGGATCAATCCGCTGGCCAAATTGGCGCAGCAAAATCTGGCCATGTTCAAAGCTGCGGCGTCCGCCTTCGTGCCGGGTCTGGCTGATACCAAGATTGCGTCGCAATCAGGCGGTGGCAAGGATCAAGCCGATGAACTCGCCGCGCTGCGCGCGCAAATGATCGCGATGCAGGAAAAGCTGGACCAGCTGGGTAAGAATTGATCGCCACTTAGTCGGCCCAACTGCTTGCCCCCGTCCACCCCAGCGGCTATCGCGCGGCCCATGAAACACGCGCTTTCCGTCACCCGTTCCGCCGATTTCGCCGCCTGGTATCAGGAAGTCATCGCCGAAGCTGAAATGGCCGAGGAATCGGGGGTGCGCGGATGCATGGTCATCCGCCCGTGGGGCTATGGTATCTGGGAGCGGATCCAGCATTTGATGGACGCGCGGATCAAAGCCGCCGGGGTGGAAAACTGCTATTTTCCGCTGTTCATCCCGCTGAGCTACTTCGCCAAGGAAGCCGAGCATGTCGATGGGTTCGCCAAGGAAATGGCGGTGGTCACCCATCACCGGCTGATCGCGGACGGCAAGGGCGGGCTGATCCCCGATCCCGATGCGAAGCTGGAGGAGCCGCTGATCGTGCGGCCCACATCGGAGACGGTGATCGGCCAGGCGATGGCGCGCTGGATCCAGTCGTGGCGCGATCTGCCGCTGTTGACTAACCAGTGGGCCAATGTCGTCCGCTGGGAAATGCGCACCCGGATGTTCCTGCGCACCAGCGAATTCCTGTGGCAGGAAGGCCATACCGCGCACGCCGACAAGTCCGACGCGATGGCGGAAACCTTGCGCGCGCTCGAAATGTACCGCGCCCATGCCGAGGAAGACCTAGCGATCCCGGTGATGGCGGGCGAAAAACCCGAGCACGAGCGTTTCCCCGGTGCCACCGCCACTTACAGCATTGAAGCGATGATGCAGGACGGCAAGGCGCTGCAAGCCGGGACCACGCATTACCTTGGCACCGCTTTCGCCGAGGCTGCGAATATCCGGTATCAGGATAAGGACGGCCAGCAGACGCTGTGCCACACTACCAGCTGGGGGGTCTCGACCCGGCTGATCGGCGGCGTGATCATGGTTCACGGCGATGACGACGGGCTGCGGGTGCCGCCGCGGATCGCCCCGCACCAGGTGGTGATCCTGCCGATGCTGCGCGATGATGACGGCGACGCGGCCCTGCTGGCGTACTGCGAGGATCTGCGCAAGACGCTCGCCGCGCAGACCGCACTAGGCGAGCCGGTGCGCGTGCTGCTGGATAAGCGCGCGGGCAAGGCCACGCAAAAACGCTGGGGCTGGGTCAAGAAAGGCGTACCGCTGGTGCTTGAGATTGGCGGGCGCGATGCCGCTGGCGGGCAAGTCTCGGTGCTGCGGCGTGACCGGCTCTACCGCGATGACGGTAAGGTCAATTTTGCCGCAATGGCCAAGGATGAATTCCTCGCCAGTGCTGCCAGTGAACTGGAGGACATCCAGTCCAGCCTCCACTCCGCTGCCACCGCGCGCCGCGACGCGCAGATCGAACGCGGGGTGTCTGACATGGCCGGGCTTGAGCAGTTCTTCGCTGCTAACCAGAAGTACCCCGGCTGGGTCGAACTGAACTGGTCGCGCCCGACGGGGGCGGCACTGGAAGCGGTGGTCACCAAACTCAAGGCGCTGAAACTGACCGTGCGCAACACCCCACTCGGCGGCGCATCGGTATCAGGCACTTGTCTTTTCACAGGCGAGCCGGCGGTGGAACGAATATATGTCGCTCGGGCTTATTGACTTGTCAAAGCGGCAACCGCCTCAGCCCGGCCTGCCAAGCCACAAGCAAGTGCTCGACTTTATCGCGAACAGCGACGAGCCGGCCGGCAAGCGTGAGATCGCGCGTGCTTTCGGGCTTAAAGGGCAGGAGAAAATCCAGCTCAAGGCGATGCTCAAAGACATGGCCGAGGAAGGCCTGATTGACGGCAACCGAACCGCCTTCCACCGGATGGGCGGGGTGCCCAAAGTCACCGTGCTGCGGGTGATCGAAATTGACGACGGCGAAGCCATTGCCGTGCCCGATAGCTGGACCCCCGATGATGCCGTGCCGCCGCCGCGCATTCGGTTGCGCGCGCTGAAAGGCCGCGACAGCGCGCTGCGGCCGGGCGACCGGGTGCTGGCGCGGACTGAAGAAGCCGGTGCCGGATGGATTGCTCACCCGATGAAACGGCTGCCCGCCGCCGCCGATCAAATCATGGGGGTGATCGAGCTGGACGGAGCCGGGAAAGCCTGGCTTGCGCCGGTTGATAAGCGCGAGCGCAATTCCACCCCGGTGGCCGATCTGGGCGGGGCCGAGGCCGGGCAACTGGTGCTGGCCGAGCCGGTCGGGCGCAGTGCCCGCTCGGGGGTCAAGGTCACTACCGTGCTGGGCGATCCGCTCGCCCCGCGCGCGTTCAGCTTGATTGCAATCCACAAGCACGGCATCCCGTTTGCGTTCGATCCCGAGACGCTCGACGAAGCCGAGCTAGCCGCCAAGTTGCCGCTTCACGCCGAGGCCCGCGAAGATTTGCGCCATCTGCCGATTGTCGCCATCGATCCCAGCGACGCGCGCGATCACGACGATGCGATCTGGGCGACAAGCGACGGCGCAGGCGGCTTTCGCGCGGTGATCGCGATTGCCGATGTGAGTTACTACGTCCGCCCGGGCTCGTCGCTCGATCGCGATGCTCGCAAGCGCGGCAATTCGGTCTATTTCCCCGACCGGGTGGTACCGATGCTGCCCGAAGTGCTCAGCGCCGACGTCTGTTCATTGCGCGCTGGGCAAGATCGTGCGGCGATGGTGTGCCATGTTGCCTTCACCGGGCAGGGCCAGGTGACGGCATGGCGCTTCACCCGCGCGGTGGTGCGGATCCACGAAGTGATTGCTTACGAAGAAGCTCAGCGGCGAATAGACGAGGACGCGGGCGATCCGCAGCTGACCGCGCTGTGGGCGGCGTGGCGTGCGCTGGCTGCCGCCCGCGCGGCGCGCGATCCGCTCGCGCTCGATTTGCCCGAGCGCCGGGTGATCCTCGATGAGGCCGGCAAGATCCGCGAGATCGCGCTGCGCCAGTCGCTCGATGCGCACCGGGTGGTCGAAGATTTCATGATCACCGCCAATGTCGCTGCCGCCAAGGCGCTCGAGGCCAAGACCGCGCCAGTGGTGTACCGGATTCACGAGCCGCCGAGCCGGGAGAAGTTGATCGCGCTCAAGGACTATCTGGCGACGTTCGATAAGGTGCTGTCGCTAGGTCAGGTAATTACCCCCGGCTTATTCAACCGAATCCTTAAAGATATTGGTGATGAGTCTGAAAAGTCTGTGATTATGGAAGCGGTGTTGCGCAGCCAAACACAGGCTTTCTACGGCCCGCGCAATGCCGGGCACTTCGGCTTGGCGTTGGGTTCTTACGCGCATTTCACCTCGCCAATCCGGCGCTATTCGGATCTGCTGGTGCACCGCGCGCTGGTTGATGGGTATGGGCTGGAACTGCCCGCGCCGGGTTGCGACCTGCCAGCGCACAGCGGCCTGTCAGCGCGCGACCGGGATGATCTGACCCGCGTGTCCGAGGCGATCAGCCAGACCGAACGCCGTGCGATGATGGCTGAGCGCGACACAATTGATCGCTACGTCGCTGCGTGGCTGTCGGCACGGGTCGGCGAGGTGTTCGATTGCCGGGTTACGGGAGTGCAGCGGTTCGGGCTGTTCGCGACGATCCTGGGGCTGGGCGGCGACGGGCTGGTCCCGATCTCAATCCTTGGCGATGAGCGGTTCTTCTACGATGAAAAAGCGCAAGTGCTCGAAGGCGAGAGCAGCGGCGTGCGCTACGGGCTGGGACACCGGATGCGGCTGCGGCTGGCCGAGGCGAACCCGCTGACTGGCGCGCTCAAATTTGAGCCCGAAGGCAGCACCGGAGGACGGATCGAACCGCGCGGGCGGCCATCAGTGCTGCACAAAAAGGGCAACCACCTGGCTGGAAAACGCGGGCGGCCCGGAAATATCCGCCATCAGGGCAAGCGCCGCTGAGCTGAGCTCAGCTCAGGCGTTCCATATCCGCGTCGCTGAGGCCGCCGGGGATAACGTAAACCGGGCAGGGTAAATGCCCCGCGCTGCCGGCAAAGTGCGTAACCAATGGACCGGGTCCGCCGCTGGCTTCGGCACCGAGAACTAGCGCGGACACTTCGGGGTGTTCGGTCAGATACTCCCGGATTACCGTGACACCATCGCCTTGCCGCACCGAAATAACCGGCGGTTCGCCGCCTTCGCTGAGCAGGCTGCCTGCCGCCGAGGTGACCAGCGCTTCGGCGCGGGCGCGGGCTTCTTCTTCAATGGTGGCTTGCACGCCGCCAAACGCCACGAACGGCTGCGGCGGAACCAGTGCCAGCAGATGCACCGCCCCGCTGGTGCGCGTGGCCCGGCGCGAGGCAAAGCGCAGCGCCAGGCTGGCTTCCTCGGTCTCATCCATGATCACCAGATAAACCCGCATCGCTCGCTCCCCACCCGCCGCGATATCCGCCACAAACGTATTCCGCGCAAGCATCTTGCCGTGGCCGCGACTTTTGGCCAGAGACGTTACCGAAACGAAGACCGTCAGGGGACCGGACCTACCATGCCGATCGAAATCAAGATGCCCGCGCTTTCACCGACGATGGAGGAAGGCACGCTCGCCAAGTGGCTGGTCAAGGTGGGCGACAAGGTCGCCTCGGGCGACATCATGGCCGAGATCGAAACCGACAAAGCGACGATGGAATTCGAAGCCGTCGACGAAGGCACAATTACCGCGATTTCGGTGGCCGAGGGCACCGAAGGTGTGAGGGTCGGCACGGTGATCGCGACGATTGCCGGTGAGGACGAGGATGCGAGTGCAGCGCCCGCTCCCAAGGCCGCGGCGACACCACCCAAACCCGCTCAGGCTGAGCCTGTTGAAGCCCCGCCTTCTTCTGCGCCCGAAGCACCCGCCCCGAAGGAGCAAGGCAGCCCTTCGTCAAGCTCAGGGAAGACGGAGGATAGAGTGATCGCTTCACCGCTGGCCAAACGCATTGCCGCCGAGCTCGGGGTCGATCTGGCCAAGGTTACCGGCACTGGACCCGGCGGCCGCATCGTCAAGGCCGATATCGAGGCTGCTGCCGGCGGGGCACCTGCCACTTCACAGCCCTCCGCTTCTGCACCAGCTGCCGCGCCTGCCGCCAGCGCGCCCACACCCGACTTTGGCATCCCTTTCGAAGCCGAAAAGCTCAACAATATCCGTAAGGTCATCGCGCGCCGCCTGACCGAGGCCAAGCAGACCATCCCGCATATCTATCTGACAGTCGATGTGCGGCTCGACGCGCTGCTCAAATTGCGCGGTGAACTCAACAAGGCGCTGAAGGCAGACGGGATCAAGCTGTCGGTCAACGACCTGCTGATCAAAGCGCTGGCCAAAGCGCTGTTGCGGGTGCCGAAATGCAACGTCTCGTTCGCGGGGGACCAATTGCTCAAATACAGCCGCGCCGATATTTCAGTCGCGGTGGCTGCACCGTCGGGACTGATCACGCCGATTATCGTCGATGCTGGGACCAAGGGTGTGGCGCAGATTTCGGCCGAGATGAAGGCGCTGGCCGACAAGGCCAAAGCCGGCAAACTCCAGCCGCACGA
>JANMBA010000424.1:0-4786 GCA_031360105.1 Novosphingobium sp. | reverse complement strand
ACTGAAGCAAGCACCTGATACCGCGCAAACATCCCGGAAAACCGCGATGTCTCAAGCCGAACCTGCGTATTGTACCGAGCGTTCTGTGCGTCGAGCACATCGAGCAGCGAGCGCCGCCCGAAGTTGAATTGGCTGCGATAGGAAAGCAGCAAATCGTCGCTGACGTGGCTTTGTATTTCAAGCTCTTTGGACACTTGCGTTTGCGTTTTAAGGCTTGTCCATGCGATCCGCACGTCCTCTTCGGCGGTGCGCTGCACATCGTAAAGCCGGTAGCGGGCCTGGCTCGCACGGCGCACCATTTCCTGATAGTTCGCCCGGTTGATCCCGCCGTCGAAGATGTTCCAGCGCAGGAACACGCTGGCCTGGACATCGCGCGTGCCGTGATTCACTCCGTCGATGTCGTGCCCGGCCCGGCCAGTCATATCGACGCCGATTCTGGGTAACTGATCAGCCTTGACGCTATCGGCAAGAGCGTGGGCCGCATCCACATCGGCCTCGGCTTCGCGCACCAGCGGATTCTTGCTCCGCGCCAGGCCGATCGCATCGGGCAATGTGCCGGGCATCGCTTCGGCCAATTCCGGCGGCAAAATGACTGCATCGATATCAAGGCCGGTCAGTCGGCGCAGGCGAATCTTGGCCTCGTCGAGCGACTGCTGGGATTCAGCTACTCGCACCCGCGCGGCCTGCAACCGTTCTTGCGCCTGCTGCTGATCGGCGATCGAGATCGCGCCTTGCGCTACCCCCGAACCCAGATCGTTCACCAGCGCCTCGTGGAACGCAACATTGTCTAAGCTTGCTGCAAGTACACGCTGTTGCAGCAATACGTTGAGGTATTCGCGCGATACCTGCAGCGCGATAAATTCAGAACGTTCGACAACGCGCAGCGACGCACCGTCGACGCGAGCAGCCTGGCGGCGCAATTCGCCGCTGCGGCGTCCGAAATCGATCACCGTCCATTCGGCATTAACCTGCCCGCTGACTGGATAAAGCGCATCGTCATCGATGCTCAGCGCTCGCCGTGCCGGGTTGTCCAGATACCGGATCCCGGCCCGTCCTTCGAGATCGACGCGCGGCGCATAAAGGCCCTGAGCTTGCTTGCGCTCGAATTGGATAGCTTCGGTGTTGTACTGTGCCTGTGCGATCTCTGGATTGGAATCAACGGCGACCAAAATCGCCTCGCGCATCGATTGCGGCGCGGCCGAGGTTGAGGCTGTTATCACCGGTACTTGCGCGGCATCAGCCTGTGCCAAAGCGGTTGTAGCGGTGCTGGCCAGAAGCGTAACTACGCCAACGGCGATCAGTTTGTGAATAGTCATTTTTCGGGTCCCCAGCTCAATTCTTCACAGTTATTTCGACGCGGCGATTCTGCGGATTGCGCTCGCCGTCTGGTGTTGGAACCTTGGGTTCCTGTTCACCAAAGCTCTTGACCTCGATCAGGCTGCCCGAGGCACCTTGGCCGATCAGCAATTGCGCGACAGCTTCGGCGCGGCGGCGAGAAATGGCGTCGTTGTAGGCGTCGCTACCCGAGCGGTCGGCGTGGCCTGCGACCGAAAGGCCCTTCCATCCGCAAGTTGCGAGGTTCTGGGCTGCGGCCTGAATTGTCGGCATCGCGCTGTCAGGCGTTTGCGCGCTGTCCCATTCGTAGAATACGATCCCGGCGATTGCTTCATCGCAGGCTGGATTATGAACCGGGCTCGGCGGCACCTGCACCATTACGATGTTTTCCTGGTTCATCCGGTTGGCAGCATCGACACATTTGCCGACGCTGACCGGATCCTTGGTGCCGGTTTTCAGAAAACCCAGCGCGATGCCGCATTGGGCTTTGGCTTGGTTTGCCCAGAGCAGGCGCGGACTGTCGGCTGAGACGATGGCTCCATCAAGGGTCAGTGCGAGTCCCGCATTGTAGCGGGTGGTCATCTCGCCGCGCAGGGCATCGACGGACAGAGCCATCAAATCGCCAGTGCTGGATTGCGCCAAAGCAGCAGCTGGCATGGCCCCCACTGCAAATGCAATTATGGTTAACGCTTGTTTCGCCTTCGTATGCATCGCGAAATCCCCAAGTTTCAATTTAATATTAGTAGTTTACCGTCAAGCCACCGTGGCGAGCTGGTCGTGATCTATCATTTGCATGATGGTGAAGTGCGGCATCTCGGTCCCGGTCCCAGAGCCATTGACACTGCTGTTAAGCAAGCCTTGAAGCGCGAATTCGCTGCCCGGCAAAGCGCTGTGAGGCTGCGCCGCAGATCCGCTCGTAAAGTATTCAACAATGTTGTCCACCACGTGATTGCCCGTAGCGTCGGACCAAGCCTCGGCCAAGACCGGCAAATTCTGGGTGGTAACCGTACCCTGCCCGGCGCTGGCGGTGCCAACCGAAAGTAAGGCATCCATCGCCGCGTGCGATGAATTGCTGAAATCGAACAGTCCGCTCTTCTGACTATCGGCGCCCGAATTGATCAAGGCGTTGCCGTTTTCGGCCAGTTGAACCAGCTCAACCCGGTCATGGGAAGATCCGGCCAGATCGGCGTGTCCGCTTTCGAGCGGTGCCGGTCCGGAAACCGCCGCTGTCAGTGGCTGGACCTGCCCGGTCGAAGTCTCGCCCTGCAGATCTGCGTCAGATGCCATGACAATTGCGACCGGTGCCAGCGCCATATTGTGCGCAGCTTCGGGCTGGGCCCAGGGTGCAGCATTGGCCTGGTCGAGCGCCATTGCGGCCAGCAAGCCGGTTGCTGCGGCATTAATTGCCGTCAATTCTGCGGGCAGGGCAGCTTGGCGCTGCTGCTCGGTAACGGCGAAACTGACGTCCGCTACGATCCCGGTCGAACCGTCGGACTTGGTGAAGGTCGAAGACCCCGCAACCACCACATCGCCGCCGGCTGCGGTGTAAGCCACGCCATCGCCAATCAGCGAGATGCTGGTAATACCCATGTCACCCAGCGATTTGAATTCGCCCGGATCGCTGACCCCGTTGCTGTTGGCATCCTGCCATACACCGAACTGGGCAAAAGCTGTGTCGGCGGCACTAAGTTTGCCATCGCCATTGCTGTCATACTGCGCGGCCAGGCCCTGCAGATCGGTTTGGGCGGCATTGCCAAAGACGATTTCGCTGCCGTTATCGACCTTGCCGTTGGCATTGAGGTCGATCGCCAGCAGGCCATCGTTCGGGTCGATCCAGGCCGTGCCGACGAGCGAACCGTTGCCGGTATAATCGAAGGCTACGCCGGCCGATGCGGCGAGGAAGTGGACCCCGTCACCATTAAGGTCGAGCGCGATCGGCGGAGCCGGGACAAGTGGCACCAGCGTGTCTGCCACGTGCACGCTGAACGCTACGGTTGAAGTCGGGTCACCATCCGCGTCGGTGAGTTGCAGCGTAAACGGAATAGTATTGTCGTGGTTGGAGCTTAGAACGCCGACTGCAGTAATGTCTATTTTGCCGCTGCCGGCGTTGAGACCATAGGTGTCGATCCAATCGATGAACTTGCCTGGTGCCGCCGTCAACGTCACTGGCAAAGCAAGCGCCGCGCCGGTGATCGTTGCGTGCGAGGTTGTGCCATCGGTATGATGGACGACGAATTGTATCGTATCGCCTCCGGAATAACCGATCAGATCGAAGGTTGCATAGCTGATTTCGGGCAATGCTGGCGACGGCGGTGCATAGCCACCTGGCCCGTCAAAATCGTCGATCGGTGTGCCGAAATCCCATCGGATGAATTCACCGGTGGTGAAGTTATTGTTGTCCACACCCCAGCCCGACGTCGAGCCGTTGACGCTTGCAATGGTTACACCTGCGGGCAGGATATTTGTCCCGTTATACCAATTCGCAGCGTTAAAGCTTGCGTCGGTATGCCAGCCGGTGATGATCGCCAGCGGATCGATTGCGACATTGGTCGCAGACACAACCTGATAGGGTGCCGGTCCTGAACCGAACGAGGTTGACCCACCGATCGGCGTATTGACAACAGTTCCGTCAAGCGGCGCAATCAGGTCGAAGACATATTGTCCCGAAGTTCCGGCGGCGGGATTGACGGTTACAGTGAAGACCGCAGTATCGTCGCCGGTAAAGCCATTGCCGGTAACGTCAGCGTAGCCGGTCAGTACGTTTCCGACCTGGTGAGTGACCAGCGCGTGCCCGCCCGAAGTGATCCCCGCCAGATTGGCAGTGATCGTCATGGCTGAACCGGCGCCGTCCGCGCCCGCAGCGAAGTGCAGCGTGCCGATTGCGGGCGTCTGCGCCGGATTGTTATTCACCTGCTGGTTCTGAATCACGCCGAGCGTCGGCGCATCGTCGAGGAATGACAGGTTCTGCCCGATATTGGCGGTCGCGCTTGCGGTGTCGCCGTCCTTGTCGGTGACGGTCGCGGTCAGGGTGACCAAGTTGTCGGCTGAAAGCGAGATCGACTGGTTCGGGCCAGTATCAGGGCTGTGGAACACGGCCCGCGATTGATCGAGGGTGACATCGCCATTGGCAGCGACCGTCACAGTGAAGACCAGCAGGTTGCTGCCCGCAGTGCGGCCTTCGACCGTGGTTCCGTTCATCACCAGATTGACGACTTGGCCGCTGAGCGTATCGATCAGGCCACTGGCCCCGGCGACAACACCGAGCGTATAGGTCTGCCCGCCGCCGATTGCGGCACCATCGGCACCAAACGTCGGGGTGAACACGCCCGCAAAGCTCGCGCTGGCGTTAGTCGCCAGCGTGGTCTCGTCAACCGTCAGGACCGGCTGCGTCGCCGCCGCCACGATGCTCGGACCATCATCGAGGAACGAGAGGTTCTGGCCGATGTTGGCG
>JANMBA010000399.1:0-12312 GCA_031360105.1 Novosphingobium sp. | reverse complement strand
CACCACGATCGCGACGGGGTGCATATCTGGGGCGCGGTCGATGACATGCGCCAGTACCTCGCCGCCGCCGATCTGGCGCTGGTACCGCTGGAACTGGCGCGCGGGGTGCAGAACAAAGTGCTTGAAGCGATGGCGATGCGGCTGCCGGTGGTGCTCACCCCGGCGGCAGCGACCGGGATCGGCGGCACCGATCAGCACCATTACGCGGTCGGCGATGATGACGCCGAGCTGATCGCGCAGGTCGGCGCGCTGCTGGCCGATACTGACCGGCGCACCGCGATCGGATCGGCGGCGCGGCGGTTTGTCGTTGATACGCTGAGCTGGCAGGCGACGCTGGCTCCGCTTGGGCCGATGCTGGGCCTGCCCACTGCGGCCGCGCGCGATGCCGCCTGACGCACTGACCGCGCCGCTCCCGCTGCATGCCGCTAAGCCGAGTTCGGCGTGGCGCCGCAGCATCTTGGTGCTGGGGTTATGCTGGACCTCGCTAATTCTGGCCTTTGCCAGCGATTGGCAAGCGATGTTCGGCCAATGGTGGAATAGCTCGACCTACAATCATGTGTTGCTGGTTCCGGTGATAGTTGGCTGGCTGATCTGGCAGCGGCGCGGCCCGGTCAGTCAGCTCAGCCCGGCCCCGTGGGGCTGGGGTTTGCTGGCGCTGGGCGGGGCAGTCCTGCTGTGGGTGCTGGGCGCCTTTGCCGGGTTCGATCTGCTGCGCCAGAGCGGTGCGGCTGCCATGCTGCCCGCCAGCGCCTTGCTGCTGCTCGGCCCGCGGGTGTTTGCCGCTTTGCTGTTCCCGTTTGCTTACATGGCGTTTCTGGTGCCGTTCGGGGACGAACTGGTCCCGCCGCTTCAGACGATTACCGCCAAGCTGACCGTGTGGCTGGTCCACGCCAGCGCGATCCCGGCGGCGATCAACGGGGTGTTCATCGATACCCCGGCCGGGCTGTTTGAGGTCGCCGAGGCCTGTTCGGGGGTCAAATTCCTGATCGCGATGATCGCGCTGGGGGTGCTGGTCGGGAACGTCTGCTTCGTCAGCTGGCGGCGCCGACTGGCGTTCTTCGCGCTGTGCGTGGTGGTGCCGATCCTGGCCAACGGCGTGCGCGCCTGGGGAACGATCTTTGCCGCGCAATATGTCGGCGTCGAACGCGCTGGCGGGATTGATCATCTGATCTATGGCTGGGTGTTTTTTGCCATCGTGATCGCTGCCGTGCTGGGATTATCGTGGCGCTGGTTTGATCGCGGGATCGACGATCCGATGGTCGATGTGACGCGGCTGAACGCTACACCGTGGCTGGCTTCGGCAGAACCGTCCCCGAGATCCGGTTTAGCGGCCTTGCTTGGCGCGGCATTGCTGGTGCTGGGCGGGAACGCCTGGGCCGGGGCCGCCGACGCGCTGCTGGCACCGATGCCGCGTCAGGTGTTTTTGCCGCCCGTGCTGGGCTGGCAGCGCATTCCCTATCAGCCGCAAGCCGCGTGGCATCCGCGCGCGGGCGGAGCCGATCACCGCCTGCTTGGCCGCTATCGCGATGCCGCCGGGAATGAGATCGATGTGTTTTACGCATTGTATTCGGCGCAGGGCGAGGGGCGCGAGGCGGGCGGGTTCGGGCAAGGCGCGGTGATCACCGAAAGCGATTGGTCTTGGACCAGCGCCGGGCCAAGCGCCGGACCGGCCCGCTCGGACCGGTTGACCGCGGGCGGCAAGATCGAGCGGCTGGCGCTGACGTATTATCGCACGGGCGCGCTGCTGACCGGCAGCAACGCGCGGCTGAAGCTCGCCAATATCACCGACCGGCTGCTGCTCCGCCCGCGCCCCACGGCCACGCTGATCCTCTCGGCCGAACAGCGCCCCGGTCACAGCGCGGCCCTCGCGCTTGGCGCGTTTCGCCAGACTATTGGCGATCCCGGTCAATGGATGGACCGGATCGGCCAAGCCCGCTAAGCGCGCGCTATGTGCGGCATCACCGGAATCTATCACCTCGCCACTCCCAAGCCGGTCGATCCGGCGCGGATCGCGCGGATGTGCGCCGCAATGGCGCATCGCGGGCCCGACGGGCAGGGCGTCTGGACCGCGCCGGGGGTAGGGCTGGGCCACTTGCGGCTGTCGATCATCGATCTGGCCGGATCGCCGCAACCGATGGCCTCCAGCGATGGCCGGGCGATGCTGGTGTTCAACGGCGAGATCTACAATTACCGCGAACTGCGCGAGGAATTGCGTGGCAGCGGGGCCGAATTCCGCACCGATGGCGATAGCGAGGTGATCCTCGCCGCGTGGCAGCGCTGGGGTCCGGATTGCGTCACCCGGCTGCATGGGATGTTCGCCTTTGCGATCTACGATCTGGCGGCGCGCACGCTGTTCCTCGCGCGCGACCGGCTGGGCGTTAAGCCGCTGTTCTACGCCCCGCTCAGCGACGGCAGTCTGGCTTTTGCATCTGAACTGAAGGGACTGTTGGCCAATCCGATCCTGCGCCGCGAAATCGATCCGCTGGCGATTGAGGATTATATGGCCTGGGGCTACGTCCCCGATCACCGCTCGATTTTGGCGGGAGTGCACAAGTTGCCCGCCGGGCACACGCTGCTGCTGCGCCATGGTGCGGCTTTACCCGCGCCAGTGCAATATTGGGACGTCTCGTTTGCCGATCGGCGCAAAGGCCGGGCGAACGATCTGGAGGCGGAGCTGCTGCACTTGCTGCGCCAGGCGGTCACCTCGCGCATGGTGGCCGACGTGCCGCTCGGCGCGTTCCTGTCGGGCGGGGTGGATAGCTCGGCAGTGGTCGCGCTGATGGCTGAGGCGAGCAGCAGCCCAGTCAAGACCTGCACGATCGGGTTCGACGTCGCTGCGCTGGATGAAAGCGGCTATGCCAAGCAAGTCGCCACGCGGTTTGCCACCGATCATCGCGCCCGGCAGGTTTCGCCCGATGATTTCGCGCAAGTCGATGCACTCGCGGCGATGTTTGACGAGCCGTTCGCCGATGCCTCGGCCTTGCCGACCTGGCGGGTCTGCCAGTTGGCGCGCGAAAGTGTGACCGTGGCGCTGTCTGGCGACGGCGCGGATGAGGCATTTGCGGGCTATCGCCGCCATAAATTCCAGCACGCCGAAGACCGTGTACGCAGCATGGTCCCGCAAGCGTTGCGCGGGCCGGTGCTGGGCGGGCTGGGCGCGGCGTATCCGCAGGCCGATTGGGCCCCGCGTTCGCTCCGCGCGAAGACCACGCTGCTCAGCCTCGCCGGTTCCAGCGAAGCGGGCTATTCGCGCGCGGTGGCCATCCTGCCGCCCGAATTGCGCGCCGGGCTTTATTCACCCGAGTTTCTTAAGTTGCGCGGCGATTACCGCGCTGAGCAGCCGTTCGAGGCAGTGATGCGCAATGCTCAGGCGCGTTCGGGGCTTGACCGGGCGCAATATGCCGATCTCAAATTCTGGCTGCCCGGTGATATTCTGACCAAGGTTGACCGGGCCAGTATGGCGGTGAGCCTGGAAGCGCGAGAGCCATTGCTCGATCACCGGCTGATCGAATTTGCCGCTGCCTTGCCCGAAGGGCTGCGCACCAAGCGCGGCGAGGGCAAGTGGCTGCTCAAAAAGACTATGCGGCGCTATCTGCCCGATGAAGTGCTGTACCGCCCCAAACAGGGCTTCGTCATGCCGATCGCGCAGTGGTTTCGCGGACCCTTGGCGGGCAGCGCGCGGGCAATCGGTTCAAGCGCGGCACTGGCGCGGACCAGGTGGTTCGATCCCAAGCGGCTGGGGGTGATCGCCGACGATCATATTGCCGGCCGGTCCGATCACGGCCGTTTGTTGTGGCAACTGCTGATGCTGGACAAGTCGCTAAGCGGGCTGATCGCCTAAGCGATCCTGAATTTCCGATGCCGAAAACGAAAACGGCCCCCGCTTTCGCAGGGGCCGTTTGAAACTCGTGGAAGACGTTCAGCGGCTGCCGAAGCCCGTTTCAAGCCAAGACCAAACAGAAAACATCGCATGCCTCCTTTTAAACACATCGCGCTCCGACAGGAGCCGATTGTCCTTGATCTTAACGAATTACTAACCAATTGCAATAGGACAAAATTCACCATAATTTCTGCACAGCTCGGCTAAATTTCTATTTAAAAATAGATACATAGGTGGATATCAGGTTAACCCGAGCGTGCGGGATGGGGAATGTCACCGAACGAAGCCGGGCCGGATCGGACTGAAATATCTGCAAAGTTTTGATTTGATTCGCACTGCAACCATCCGGTTCAGTACAGCCAATACAAAAGACAAATATCTGGGGTAGTCAGCGACGCCGATCCTGATGATCAGAGCGTAAAGCGGCGACGGGCTACCAAATTATGCGGCTTGCGTCCGCTTATTGTTGCGCAGCAAAGTTTCAAGCGCAGCTAGCCGCATAGGTTTCGCCAAGTAATACCCTTGCGCAATATCGCAGCCCATCGTGCGCAGCAGTTCCAGCGTCTCGGGATCTTCGATCCCTTCGGCAATCACCCGGCGGCCAAGCCCGTGGGCAAGTTCGATCGTAGATTCCACCAGCAACATGTCGCTGGCGTTGCTGACCAACCCTGAAATGAAGCGCCGATCGATCTTGATTTCCTTGCACGGCACCGAACGCAGATATTCCAGTGTGGCATTGCCAGTGCCGTAGTCATCGATTGATAGGTCGATGCCAATCGCGGCGATCCCGGCAAGGTTGCGTTTTACCAGTTCGTGTTCCTTGAACGGCGCTGATTCGGTGACTTCCAGGGTCAGGTTCGAGGTCGGGAATCCAGTGCGGACCAATACTTGCGTGATCAAGGCAGGCAGATGGGCCTGTTGCAGCAAGTTAGCCGATACATTGACGCTAAGCCGGAATTTCGGATCATGCGCAGCAATGTGTTTGGCAGCGCGGGTTGCTTCTTCCAGGATATGGAAGGTCAATTTGCTGATACGGTTGTGTTCTTCGGCCGGCAAAATAAACGCCTCGGGCGAGATGGCCCCGCGCGTTGGATGCTGCCAGCGAACAAGGGCTTCAGCGCCCGTGATCCGGTTTTCGCGCAAGCTAAACTGCGGCTGATAGGCAATCCAAATATCACCATTGTCGATTGCGGCATCAAGCTCGCTCATCAGCGACAATTCCCACGCACTGTCAGCATCGTTCGCGCTGGTGTTGATCAGCATCAGTTTTTGATTTGCTGCGGCGTTGTCGGCGGCCATCAGCGCGCGTCCGATTCGGTTGGCGACCGGTCGCGCAAAATCCAGGTCGACCCCGAACGCTAGATATATGTCGATCTTGCGCTCGCGGATTACAAACTGACTTTCGATCAGCCGCGCCAAACCTTCGATGTGCTCCATCAATTCTTTTTCTGGCAGCTTCGGTCCAAGCCAGTACAGCACATCTTCGGCTTGATAAAAGACGGTGTGCTCGCCTGGCAGGTTCAATCGGCGAGCAATTTCCGACACGAGATCATCTTCGATCGGCTCAGCAAAGCTCGCGCCGATCGCAGCATAATTGCGGATCCGCATTGCGACCAAAGGCCGGGTTGCGGCCAGTGCTTCTTCACGCAGCGCCGAAAGGTTGGGCATGAGCGTACCCGCGTTGCGAAGGCTTGCTTCGAGCAAATCACGCAGCAAGGTCGACCGGGTCAATGTTATTCCGAACAACAAGTACGCTGGCACGAAATCGGCAGTAACCAGAACTGCGTCGAGGGCAAAAGGTACAGCGAGTCCCACCAAGACTGTCGTTATTGTGACAACGGCGGCGTGCTTGCGCGAACGCGCTTTGATGAACAGTGTGGTAAACATTATCGCCGCGATAAAAGCCGGCCACCAGCCAACGTCGATCGGACGGCCTTCACGCAGAGTTTGAGCGCCAACGGCATGCGCGTAAACAGCTGGAAACCAATCTTGGCCTGCGACCTGAAGCCAGTCGTGAGAGAGCAAGGTCGTATACCCAACCAGAACATCTTTGCCTTTGAGATCAATATTGGGCAGTCGGCCCTTGATGACATCGGCGTAAGAATAGGTGGGCACTGACCGTACTTTGATCGACCAATCCGGCCGAAAACTTGTACCAGGGGGTTGTGTAACGCCCGCGATATCAGCCGCGATGCCGGGTATGGTCTGGCCGTTGATCGAGCTTGCATAGAACAGTTCAGCCGACAGCGAAAACGAGGCAACCCGTCCGGTCAGGGCACGGACCTGTGCGACCTGCTTGAACGGGACGGTTGGCCAAATGACCTCATCACTGCCCGTATTGCGATTAAGTGCAAGCGTCACCCCCAGAAAAATTTGACCGGGGTGCTTCGCCAAGGTGCTGGCGAATTGTGCATCACCGGCTTGATCAACCGTATCTGCAAATGCCTTGTCGTAATAAATCCGCCGGGCGCCGTGTGCCAGCAAAGTTTCGACAAGTTTCACATCGTTGGTGCGCGAATAGTTGATCGATCCCAGTTCGCGGATTGTCCGATCATCGATCGCGACCAACACCACTGATTTGTCGGCGGGATGCGACCAGAGGTAATTGCGTCCGCCGCGATAGATGTCTTCGAGCGGTTGCGTCAGCGAAATCAGGCCGACCAGCGCACTGATGAGCAGCGCACCGATAAAGATTCGCAGCCGGGTCGGGCGTTTTTTTTTCGCAGGTTCGCGGCGGAACGGCCAGATCATTGCGAAACTCCGCCGAGCAACTGGTTTGACCCAAAAAAGTTACGCGTTATCAATCCGTTTAACGCACTGCGCAGACCGGAACAGGTACTGGATCGGGGGAGTGTCCCGTGCGTCATCCGACCCAATTACCGGCAATATGGTAATATTTCGTTATCCCTACTTCGGGGTAACTAGCCGCTTGAACACAGGTTACCAGCCGATCAGCGGGCGTCGACCAAGACCAGTTCGGCGTCATCCAGCGCGGTCACCGTCAAGTGCACCTCGCCGGTGATCGCCACCCCGTCACGCGCCGCAACAGCCGTGCCGTTGACCTCGATCCGGCCAGTCGAGGCGACCAGATATTGATGACGCGATGGATCGAGTGTCAATTCGACCGTTTCGCCCGCAGCCAGAGTTGCTGCGAGCACCCTTGCTTCGGCCTTGATCAACAGCGCATCATCCGCTTCGGGAGCATTGCTGGCCAGCACTTCCCAGCGCCCGGCACGGTCTCCGCGCGGAAATGCAAGTTGGCCCCAGCGCGGCGGCTCGCCCCGCCGGTCCGTTTCGATCCAGATTTGGAACAGCGTGGTCGGTTCATCCTCCAGATTGAATTCGGCATGCGAAATGCCGCTGCCTGCGCTCATCACCTGCACGTCCCCGGCGCCGGTTCGGCCCCGGTTACCCAGACTGTCTTGGTGTGTGATCGCGCCGCTGCGCACGAACGTTATAATCTCCATGTCGCGGTGCGAGTGCGGCGGGAAGCCGCTGTGCGCGGCGATCCTATCATCGTTCCAGACGCGGATCGCGCCCCAGCCCATCCGCGCGGGATCGTGATAATCGGCAAAGCTGAAATGATGCACGGCGTTAAGCCAGCCGTGGTCGGCATGGCCAAGCGCGGCAAAGGGACGCAGGTCAATCATGGTCGTATCCACATCAGCGGGGTGTGTTCGCTGGAATAGATGCAATATGGGTTGCGCGCCGCGCAGGGCAAGCACTAGGCCCGCTTAGAAACCCTTGCGCAGCCCCAAGAAAAACCCGCGCCGCGGTCCGTATTCTGGCTGACCTGCGCCAACGCCCGAACCGTCATGGAGCAGGTAGCTGCTGTCGAGCAGGTTGATCACGTCAAACCGGATGGTCAGCCCATGCTCTTCGTTGCCGATGACTTGCGCCAGCCCAAGATTGATCTGGACATACGGCTGCATTGCCCCGCCATTGGGCACGATCCCGGCCGGATCGGCGGTGCGCAGGCCGCTGCCATAGACAAAATCGACACTCGGCTGAAAATGGCCCAGCTTGTCCGGCAGGTTGAGCGACGCACCGCCCGATGCGGTCCATTTCTGCGAATGATCGGTGAAGATGTAGTGATCCTGGATGTAGCTGACTTCAGTCGGATCAAACAGGAACTGGTTTGAAACGATCGTCTTAGCCTGCTGCTGGCCGCGGGCGAGGTTGGCATAGGCGTGGAACGGCCCCTTGGCATAGCTGGCGCTGAATTCAGCGCCCCAGTTGCGGCTTTTGGCATAGTTGAAAGGTGACTGGATCAGCGTGCCGCCCAGCGTCGTATCGTCAAGCAGGTTGGTGGCGAGTTTCAGATAGACATCGACCCCCAGCGTCAGATGGCTCCCGAACAGATGCTGCGCGCCCACATCGAACATATGCTCGCGCTGCGACAGGATCGGATCAGCAGTGGTGATCGCGGAAGCCCCGGTGGTGCCGGCAAAGGCGGCGACGGTGCCTTTGCCGATCAAGGTCAGCGGGGGTGGGGTGAAGTACCGGGCATAGCCGATATGCAGCGTGGTGCCATTGTCAGGCTGCCACACCAGGCCCAGCCGCGGGCTGAACTGGTGCTCGCTGACCTGCGCCTCGGATTGATCGAATCGTACGCCATAATTCAGCGTCAGAGTGTCGGCGAGCTTCCACTCGTCTTGTACGTAGGCCGAGTAAGTCCGCCCGACCAGCCGCTCGCTGACCCCAATGGTGATCGGCACATCGCTGGTCTGGTTGCCCGCGCCATCGACGGCGAAGACCCGGTTGGTACTGGCCGAATGGCTGGTGTCCTGCTGGAAAAACAGCCCGGCGCGCAACGTGTGGCTGGCGCTGACCTTGAACGAGGCATCGGCTTGCAGCCCAAAGGCCAGGCTGGTCTGGGTCAGCGCGGTATCGACGCCGTTGAACATCAGGTTACCGCCCATCGGATCGGGAGTGAACTGCGCCTTGGCGTGGCGCACGAACGGCGCGACCTGTATGTCAGCGACTTCGCCCGAGTGTTGATAGGCCAGCACCGCAAACCACGCGTCCTGCCGCTGGTTCTGGTCGAGCAAGCTTGAATCAAACGCCGTGCGCCCGTTCAGGACGAACTGCGGCGCCACTCCCGCCTGATTGGGCATCTGGAAGCTGCCGACCGCACTGCCGCCGAACACGGACACCCGGTCATCGGGGCTGAGGATCAGCGAGGTATAGCCAAATCCGCGCCACTGCTTGGAGCGGTCGTGGATCGCGCTGCGCTCTGGCGTGGGGTTGGCGATCCCCAGATCATTTTGCTGATAGCTGCCTGAGAGGAAATAGCTGAGCCGCCCGCTGGCATTGCGCAGCGTGAAGCTGGGCACAAAGGTCCCGTTGCTGCCGCCATAAATGCCGACATCGCCATCAAAATCGAAGCCCTGGGCGCGGGTTTTCATGTCGACCACCCCGGCGGTGCGAAAGCCGTATTGTGCGGGCAGGGTTCCGGTAATCACCGCGACCGATTCGGCCACGCGCGGATCGACCAGCGCACCGAAACCCGAAAAGCCCTGCGGCACGGTCACCCCGTTGAGGCGGTACTGGACATTGCCATGCTCGTTGCGGATGTGGACTTCGCCGTCGCCGTCGCTGTCTTGCGAGACGCCGGGGGCCTGCAGCAGCACGCCTTTGAGGCCACGATCGATCCCGCCGGGCTGAACCTCCAGATCAGTATGGCTGAACTTCGCTTCGTTCGCACCGATCGCGGGATTGATCGAATCGCGCGCGGCATTGAGCCGTTGAGCGGTGACCACGATCTCCGGCGCTTGATCGCCGTCATCATCGGCCGCTTGGGCAAAAGCGGGGCTGGCGAGCAAAGTTGTGCAAAGCAGGAGGTAGCGCAAGGAACCAGTCTTTCTGAGAAGCCAATCGAATGAGGGGCCTCCTAGAACACATGTTATATTGTTACAAGGCGGTCCATCGCAGCTGGTTCACGTCTGGCCGTGTCCCGCGGCAAGATAGTCTGCGCTCTGCATTTCGACTAAGCGGCTGACGGTGCGTTCAAATTCGAACGCACCGTCGCCCGCGCAATACAGCTCGGCCGGTTGCGCCGCAGCGGTGACGAACAGTTTGACCTTGTGCTCATACAGCGCATCAATCAACGTAACGAACCGCGCTGCCTCGTTGCGGTTATCCGGGCCCATTTGCGGCACGCCGACCAGGATTACCGTGTGATAGGCGTGGGCGACCGCCAGATAATCGGCTGCGCCGCGTGCTTCTGCGCAGAGCCGCTTGAAGCTGAACACCGCCACGCCCTTCAGGCTTTTGGGCACATGCAGCACCCGCCCACCGCCCAGTTGCAGTTCGGCGGCGGGGACGTGCTGGCTGTCCTCGGGCGGATAGTCGGTCAACCGGAAGAACGCCTCGCGCACTTGAGCTGTCGCCGTCTCGCCCAGCGGGGTGTGCCAGCTATCGATCCCGGCCAGCCGCTCCAGCCGGTAATCGTGCGGGCCGTTAAGCGCCATCACATCAAGCTGCTGCTCGATCAACGCGATGAACGGCAAGAAGTGCTCGCGATTGAGACCGTCCTTGTAAAGCTCGCTGGGCGCGCGATTTGAAGTAGTCACTACGCACAGATCGTGGACGGTGATCAGCTGGGTAAACAACCGGCTCATAATCTGCGCGTCGGCCGAATTGTTCACGACCATTTCGTCGAATGCCAGCAACGAGAGCTCGCGGGCAAGCGCCTGCGCAACGGGCGGAATCGGATCACCGGTTTCGCTTTTGCGGGCCTCGCGCAGCAAGGCGTGAACCTCAAGCATGAAGGCATGGAAATGGACGCGGCGCTTGCCCGTTATAGCGGTCTGCGCGAACAGCAGGTCCATCAGCATCGATTTGCCGCGCCCCACGCCGCCCCACAGATACACGCCGCGCGGCGGATCGGGTTTGCGGCCAATCAGCCGGGTGAACACGGAAGCCGTGGCGGGGCTTTCGAGCTGTTGCTGCAACTGATCGAGCCGCTGGGCAGCGGCGGCCTGTTCGGGGTCTGGTCGCAATTCACCGGCCGCCACCAGCGCTTGGTAGGCCGCCAGCACGCCGCTCATCGCGGAGCGGTGGGTTTGCGGATCGTGCCCGAAAAGGCGGCGATGATGCCGCTGTCGTCCTGCTCAACAATCCCGCGCAGGAATACCAGTCGGCGGGTTTCCTTCAGCAGTTCGGTCACCGCATCGCAGGGCTGGCCCGGTTTGGCAGCGCCGATAAATTGCACTGACAGATCGAGCGTCACCGCCGTTCCCGCCTCGATAATCCCCAGCATTCGCGAACAGGCAAACAACGCTATATCGATTAACGCCAGCACCGCGGCGCCGTGGACATTGTCAGCCAGGTTGGTGTGGCGGTGTTCGGGAAACATCCGCAGCCGGGCCTTGCCGTCGACGTCACGGCGCACCAGCAACTTGGGAAACATCCAGTTGTTGAACCGGGACAGATCGTTAAGCTGCCAGGTGTGCCAGCCCGGATTATCCGGATCGGGCGCGCTGCGAAAACCGCGGTCGTCGCTCACGCCAGCAGCCTCATCTAGACGTGGCGCTCGGCTTGCAGCTTCTTGATTTCGGCAATCGCGCGCGCCGGGCTGAGGCCCTTGGGGCAGACGTTGGCGCAATTCATGATCGTGTGGCAGCGGTACAGCCGGAACGGGTCTTCCAGTTCGTCCAGCCGTTCGCCGGTCATCTCGTCACGGCTGTCGGCCAACCAGCGGTAAGCTTGAAGCAGGATCGCGGGGCCAAGGAACTTGTCCGAATTCCACCAGTAGCTGGGGCAGGCGGTTGAACAGCAGGCGCACAGGATACACTCGTACAGCCCATCCAACTGCTCGCGCTGTGCGGGACTTTGCAGGCGTTCCTTCCCCGACGGGGTCGGGGTGACGGTTTGCAGCCACGGTTTGATCGAGGCGTACTGGGCATAGAAATGCGTGAAATCGGGGACCAGATCCTTGATCACTTCCATATGCGGCAACGGGGTGATCCGCACATCGCCGGGCAGGTCTTCGATGGCGGTGGTGCAAGCGAGGCCGTTGCGTCCGTTCAGGTTCATCGCGCACGACCCGCAAATCCCTTCGCGGCACGAGCGGCGGAAAGTGAGGGTGGGATCAAGCTCGGACTTCATCTTGATCAGCGCGTCGAGCACCATTGGGCCGCAGGTATCCAGATCGATCTCGAATGTGTCATAGCGCGGGTTCTGACCACTATCGGGATCATAGCGATAGACCGTGAACCGTTTGACCCGCGCCGCGCCCGAAACGCGGTGCGCAGTGCCATTACGGCCAATCTTGCTGTTCGCGGGAAGGGTGAAGGTCGCCATGTCGATCCCTGTAGCATGCGGCGTGGTAGCCGCTGTCGGCGCTCTATCTAGCGTTGTTGGGGCGCAGGACAAGATGATCCGCACGTATTTCTGACTTAGCCCGCAAAAGCTGGCGCCTCAGCGCG